>NZ_JBFULZ010000097.1:0-15015 GCF_054049635.1 Cellulomonas sp. P5_C6
GCCGCGGCGACCGCGCCACGGGTCGCGGGGTCGACGAGCATCGCGAGCTCGTCGGCCCACCGGTAGTCCCAGCCGAAGCGGCCCAGGTCCGGGTCGCCCGCCTCGGCCGGGTGGCAGTTGACCTCCAGGCTCGCAGCGCCCCGCCGGGCCGCGTCCGCCAGGGTCCGTCGGAAGCGTGCGCCGTCGAGCCGTCCCGCCTCGTCCAGGCCGGCGTAGTCCGCCGTCGTCGTGCGGCCGGCGGCCCGCAGCGTGGACCGGGTGCGGCACGCGAGCGTGCGGACCCCCAGCCCGACCGGACCGTGGCCGTGGCTACCGGGCAGGCGCACGGCAGGCACGCCGGCCGTGCGGGCGAGGTCGGCGACGACCCGGCCGACGGAGGGCCAGAGATGCGTGTGCTGGTGCGTGTCGACGTGGGTCACCGGCACCCCGACGCCCAGGACGCGCTGGAGCTGGGCGTCGAGCTCGCGGCGGACGTCGTCGGGGTCGATGCGCCCCAGGATCCCGCGCCGCACCACCGTGCGGTAGCTCAGGGGGAACGCACCGGACCGGTCGACCAGCGTCGGGATCTCCCGGGCGGACAGCAGCGGGGGGTCCTCGCCGACCAGCGCGAGGTGGGCCCCGAGCTCGAGCGTCGGCACGCTGCGCAGCATCGCCGCGGCGTCGTCGAACTCCCGCCCGACCGCGAGCAGGGACGTCGCGGTCACCACGCCGTCCTGGTGCCCACGGCGGACGGCGGCGTTGACGCCCCGGGTCAGGCCGAGGTCGTCGGCGGTGACGATCAGCAGCCGGCTCATGACCCGGCGACGAGTTCCACGTGCTTGAGCTCGCCGCGCAGCTGCAGCATCTCCCGCACCATGGTGCGGATGACGGCGAACGACGAGAGCGTCGAGACGCCCCGGGTGCGCGGGAAGTAGTCGACGCCGATCTGCAGGATCTGGAACCCCGAACGCTGCGCGCGGATCACCAGCTCGGCGTCGATGAACGACCCCTCGCTCTTGAGCGTCACGTGGTCCAGGACCCGGCGGCGGCACAGCTTGAACGCGAAGTTGATGTCCCGCAGGCGGGTGCCGAACAGGAGCCGGATCAGGCCGTTGTAGAAGAAGGAGTAGACCGCCCGGCGCGGCCCCTCACCGGTGCGGTCCAGCCGGTACGCGCTCACCACGTCGACCTCGTACATCTGCAGCACCCGCAGCGCGCGGGCGACCTCCGTCATCTCGAACGGCAGGTCCGCGTCGGTGTAGAGCACGACGTCGCCGGTGGCCGACGCGAAGCCCGTCTTGATCGAGCCGCCGAGCTTGCGGTTGACCGGGTGGTGCACCACGCGGACGTGCCGGTCGGCCGCGGCGAGCCCGTCCGCCAGCTCGGGCGTCGAGTCGGTCGACGCGTCGTCGACCACGATCAGCTCGTAGTCGAGGATCCGACCGTCGGCGACCAGGTCCTCGCAGACCGCCCGGGCCGCGTGGACCGCGCGGTGGATGTACTGCTCCTCGTTCCACATCGGGAAGAAGATCGAGAGCTTCTYGAACGCGTCGGGGGTCTGGGGAGCGACGGTCATGAGACCTCCACCGATCTGCCGTAGAGGTACGTGAGGACGAGCAGGAGCCCGGCCATGAAGACGAGCACCGCGACGCGGATCCACCGGTGCCGCAGCCCGGCGAGGAAGTCACCCGCGGCGGCCATCACCGGGAACGCGACGAGCACGTACCGCCCGGTGCCCATGAAGTCCTTGGTGCCCAGGAGCGGGATGAGCAGCACGACGACCGTGTACGCGGTGTACCCCCAGCCGAACCGCAGCCACACCCGCCGCACCAGCAGGACCGCGCACAGGCACGCGATCGCCTGCAGGGTGAGCAGCGCGGCGATGTCCCACGGGCCGTGCAGCAGCGTGCCGGCGTACACGAGCTTGAACCACGTGCGCGGCCCGACGCCCTGGTTCCAGCCCGGCGACGACTCGGTCTCGATCCACGCCAGCGGGTGGCCGAACGTCACCCCGAGGTACACGCACCACACGATCACGCCGAGGACCGACGCGAGCACGCCGACCTGCCGCAGCCGGACGTCCCGCACGGCGCCGACGACGTCGCGCCAGCCGACCCCGGCCGCCCGCTCCCCGCGGTCCTCCGCCAGGAGCTCGAGCGTGCGGACGACCAGCCCGACGGCGACCGCGACGCCCACCGGCCGACCCGCCGTGGCGAGCGCTCCCACCAGTCCCGCGCCGAGGTACCAGCGCCGCTCGAGCAGCAGGAACGCCCCGATCGCGCACAGCAGGAACAGGGAGTCGGCGTACATCGCCCCGTAGAGGAAGAACGAGTACGGGTAGAGCATCAGGACCGCGATCGCGAGCACCGCGGACCGCCGCGGCAGCCGCGCCCACACCCACCGGGCGAACAGCAGGACAGCCGCGAGCCCCGCCAGCATCCCGAGCACCGAGCCCGCCAGCTGGACGTCGCCGAGCACGTCGCCGAGCCCCCGGACCCCGAGCGGGTAGACGGGGAAGAACGCGATGGACGACTGGCTGCCGGGCGTGAAGAAGTACCCGTCGGTGGCGATGCCGTAGTACCAGCCCGAGTCGCCCTGGAACCAGCCGTCGAGCCACGACGGACCCTGCAGGACCGGCGTGCCGGCGGCGTCGCGGTACGCGTTGGTCAGCCCGAGCAGCGCGGAGAGGAGAACCGAGACGGCGACGAACGCCGCGGCGACCACGCCCCAGCGCAGCCGGGCCTGCCGGCCCGTCACCTCGTCGTGCACGTCTGCCCCCTGCGCGCTTCGCCCGCACAACTCCGCGTGGAGCATAGGGTGCCTCCGGCGTGCTCGGAGCGGCTGACACGCGCCGCGGGACGACGGGGGGTCGACGGGTGGGGCTCGCGCTGCTGTGCGTCGCCGCCGCGGCCGTGTGCTCGGGCACCGCGGTGGTGCTCCAGGCGTCCGCGGTCCGGCACCTCCCGGCCGACGTACGCCTCGGCAGGTCGCTGGTGAGCGGCCTCGCCCGCAACCGCGTCTACCTCGTGGCCCTGGTGCTCGTCGCCCTCGGCGCAGGGCTGTCGTTCGTCGCGCTGCGGACCCTCCCGCTCTTCGCCGTCCAGGCCGGCCGGGCCTCCAGCCTCGCGGTCTCCGCGATGCTCTCCGTCATGTTCCTCGGCGCCCGGCTGCGCTGGACCGACTGGCTGGGCCTGTCGGGCCTCGGGGTCGGGCTGGTCGTCCTGGCGCTCACCGTCGAGCCCGAGACCGCGGTCGCCGTCACCGACGGCACCACGTGGCTGGTGGTCGGCGCGACGGTCGCCATCGGCGTCCTCGCGGCGGTCGTCGCGGCAGGTCGGCCGACCCGGTGGCGGGGTCTGGTGCTCGCCGGTCTGGCCGGCACAGCCTTCGGCGTCACCGCGCTCGGCGCCCACGTGGTGCGGATCAGCAGCCTGACCGGCGTGCTCGCCGACCCCGTCGCCTGGTGCGCCGGGCTGTGCGGGATGCTCGGCCTGGCCGTCGCCGCGCTCGCGCTGCGCCGCGCACCCGTGGTGCCCGTGACCGCCCTCATGGTCGGCATCGAGACGGTGACGGGCGCGGCGCTGGGCATCGCGCTCGCCGGCGACCGACCCGCGGCCGGTGCCGCCCCGGCCTCCGCCGCCGCGTTCGCGCTCGTGCTCGGCGGCGCCCTCGTCGTCGCGCGCTTCGGCGCCCCGGAGTCCGTGCAGGCCGAGGCCCACCTCCCGGACTAGCGGGCGCGCCACGCCTCCCATGCGCTCGACACCACCTCGTCGCACCCGAGCTCGGCCACCCAGCCGAGGTCGTCCCGGATGCGGTCCACGACGGCGACCACGGCCGCGGGATCGCCGGCGCGTCGAGGGGCGGCCACAGGGGTCGTGTCCAGCCCCGTCACCTCGCCGATCCGCGCCAGGACCTCGAGCACGGTCGAGCCGCGGCCCGTCCCGACGTTGTAGGTGTCCCCCGGCAGGTCCCCGGACTCGAGGGCCGCGAGCGCCGCCACGTGCGCCCGGGCCAGGTCGAGGACGTGCACGTAGTCCCGCTCGCAGCTGCCGTCGCGGGTCGGCCAGTCGGTGCCGAACACCCGGGGCTGCTCGCCGCGGTCGAGGCAGGCCAGCGCCTGCGTGACCAGGTTGAGCTCGCCGGTGTCGCCCAGCTCGGGCCAGCCGGCGCCCGCCACGTTGAAGTACCGCAGCGAGACGGCGCGCAGGTCGCTCGACCGGGACACGGCACGCACCAGCTGCTCGCCCGCCAGCTTGGTCCGGCCGTACGGGCTCAGGGGCACGGTCTCGTCCTGCTCGCTCACCAGGGGGTGGTCCGGGCAGCCGTAGACGGCGGCGGACGACGAGAACAGGAACGGTTCCACGGCGGCCGCACGCGTCGCCCGCAGCACGTTCCCCAGACCCCCGACGTTCTGCGCGTAGTACCAGAGCGGCCGGGCGACGGACTCGTCGACCCGCTTGCGCGCGGCCAGGTGGATGGCGGCGGTGACCCCGTGCTCCACGCAGGCGTCCGTCAGCGGCCCCACGCTCGCGGCGTCGGCGAGGTCGAGCCGGACGAGCGGCACGCCCGGCACCCGCGAGGCGGACCCCGTGCTGAGGTCGTCGACGACGAGCACCTCGCGGCCGGTCTGCCGCAGCAGTCGGACCACGTGTGCTCCGATGTAGCCGGCCCCCCCGGTCACCAGCACTGTCACGGCCTGGACACTAGCGGTTCACAGCGTGCTGACAGGGTCATTTGGTAGAGCGCGCGGTCCGCGTCGAGGTCCCCCACACTGAGCCGATGCGGACGGTCGGTGTCGAAGAAGAGTTCCTGCTGGTCACGCCCGAGGGCAGGCCGACGTCGGTCGCGGTCGCGATGCTGCGGCTCGCCTCGGCGGACGGGCCGACGGGTGGCGACGAGCCGGGCGGGGACGTCGAGAAGGAGTTCAAGCAGGAGCAGATCGAGACGTCGACGCACCCGTGCACGGACCTCGGCGCGCTGGCCGACGAGATCCGGGAGGGGCGGTCGCGCACGGACCAGCTGGCCCGCCGGGCGGGGGCACGCGTCGCCGCGCTGGCCACCGCCCCGCAGCAGGTCGAGTCGACGGTCCTGCCCGACCGGCGCGCGCACGCCATCCGCGCGGAGTTCGGCCAGACGGCCCGCGACCAGCTCACCTGCGGCTGCCACGTCCACGTCGAGGTCGCCGACGACGAGGAGGGCGTCCGGATCCTCGACCACCTGCGGCCGTGGACGCCCGTGCTGCTGGCGCTGAGCGGCAACAGCCCGTCGTGGCAGGGCACCAGCACCGGCTACTCGTCCTACCGCTCGCAGGTGTGGGGCCGCTGGCCGACCGCGGGACCGACCGCGCCGTTCGGCGACGCTGCGGGCTACCGCGCGGTCATCGACGACCTCCTGCGCTCGGGCGCGATCCTCGACGAGGGGATGGTCTACTTCGACGCGCGGCTCTCGTCGCGCTACCCCACCGTCGAGGTCCGCGTCGCCGACGTGTGCCTCGACGCCGACGACGCGGCCCTGCAGGCGGCGCTCGTGCGGGGCCTCGCGGAGACCGCCGGCACCGAGGGGGTCGCGCAGCCCCGCACCGAGCTGATGCGGGCGGCGACCTGGCGGGCCGCCCGCTCGGGCCTGACCGGCGACCTGGTCAGCCCCTTGTCGGGCAAGCCCCTGTCGGCCGCCGAGGTGGTCGCGCAGCTGGTGGAGCACGTCCGCCCGGCGCTGGCCGAGTCCGGCGACCTGGCCTGGGTCGAGCGACAGGTGGCCACCGTCCTGCGCCGGGGCAACGGCGCGATCCAGCAGCTGGGCTGGCGCGCCGAGGGTGCCGACGACGACGAGGTGGTCCGCCGGGCCGCCGAGCGCACCCTCGGCTAGGGCAGCAGGTCCGCCAGGGGCACGTCCGGGTCCGCCAGCCGGTCGTGGTCGATCACCGCGCGCGAGCGGATGAGCGCCTGCACGTCGTCGACCACGTCCCACACGTTCACGTTCATCCCCGCCAGCACGCGGCCACCGCGCCGCCAGAACGCGATGAGCTCGCGGCCCTGCAGGTCGCCCCGGATGACGACCTCGTCGTACCCGTGCGACCCCACGTGGCCGGCGTACTCCATGCCGAGGTCGAACTGGTCGGTGAAGAAGTACGGGAGCGCGTCGAACGGCTCGTCGGCGCCGACGATCGTCGCCGCGGCCGTGGCGGGCTGGTTGAGCGCGTTCGCCCAGTGCTCGACCCGGACGTGGGTCTCCAGGAACGGGTGGTAGGCCCGGGCGATGTCGCCGACGGCGAGCACCTGGCGGTGCGACGAGCGCAGGTGCGCGTCCACGACGACACCGTCCTCCACGTGCAGCCCCACGGCCTTCGCCAGCTCCACGCGCGGCGCGGCGCCGATGCCGACGACGACCAGGTCGGCGTCGACCAGGGTCCCGTCGGCGAGCTCGACGGCGCCCACGTGCGTCCCGTCGCCGGACGCGACGATCTCGGAGATCTCGGTGCGGGTCCGCAGGTCGACGCCGTTCTCCCGGTGCAGGTCGGCGAACATCGCCGCGAGCTCCGGTCCCAGGACCCCGAGCAGCGGCAGCGGGTCGCGGACCAGCACGCTCACGCTGCATCCCGCGGCCCGCGCCGCGGCGGCGACCTCGAGCCCGATCCACCCCCCGCCGACGACCACGACGCGCAGGCCTGCGGTGAGCCGGGCCCGGAGGCGGTCGCTGTCGTCGAGGGTCCGCAGGTACACGACGCCGGTCAGCCCCGCACCGGGCACGTCGAGCCGGCGCGGCGCGGACCCGGTGGCGAGCACGAGGTGGTCCCAGCCCGTCCGCGTGCCCGAGCCGTCGATGACGTCGTGCGAGCCGAGGTCGATCGAGGTGACCGTCGTGCCCAGGCGCAGGTCGACGTCGTGCTCCGCGTACCAGCCGGCGGGGTGCACGAACGCGCCGTCGCGCTCGTCGCTGCCCTGCAGGTAGCCCTTCGACAGCGGGGGCCGCTCGTACGGGCGCTCGGTCTCGGTGCCCAGCAGGACGACCCGTCCGTCGTACCCACGCCCACGCAGGCCCTCGACGGTCTTGGCGCCCGCCAACCCTGCCCCCACGACCACGACCTGACCGCTCACGGCTGTCCTCCACCTCGTCGGCCCGCCGGCGGGCACAGGGGTGCCGCCCAGCGTCGGCCGAGTGCCGAAGGCCAGCGCACCAGGTCGTACGCCCCGGCGCAACGGGTGGCGGTGTGTCGAAGTCCACCCGAGGTTCCTCGTCGCACCACGCGCCAGATGGACGGCTGACTGGCACGCTGGCATGCATGCTGATGTGGCCGGGACGCCCCTACCCCCTGGGCGCCACCTACGACGGGACCGGGACGAACTTCGCCCTGTTCTCGGAGGTGGCCGAACGAGTCGAGCTGTGCCTGTTCGCCGACGACGGCACCGAGACCCGGGTGAACCTGACCGAGGTCGACGCGTTCGTGTGGCACGGGTTCCTGCCGGCGATCGCCCCCGGGCAGCGCTACGGCTACCGCGTGCACGGTCCGTACGACCCGGCGCAGGGCCAGCGCTGCAACCCGAACAAGCTGCTGCTCGACCCCTACGCCAAGGCGATCGACGGACAGATCGACGGCGACCCCTCGCTGTACTCGTACCGGTTCGACGCGCCAGACGCGCGCAACGACGACGACTCCGCCGGCCACACGATGACCTCCGTCGTCATCAACCCGTACTTCGACTGGGGCCACGACCGCCCGCCGCAGCACGAGTACCACGAGTCGGTCATCTACGAGGCGCACGTGCGCGGCCTGACGATGCAGCACCCGGCCGTCCCCGAGGAGCTCCGAGGTACGTACGCGGGCATGGCGCACCCCGCGGTCATCGAGCACCTCACCTCGCTCGGCGTGACGGCCGTCGAGCTCATGCCCGTGCACCAGTTCGTCAACGACCCGTCGCTCGTCGAGAAGGGCCTGTCGAACTACTGGGGCTACAACACCATCGGCTTCTTCGCCCCGCACAACGGCTACGCCGCGTTCCAGCACGCCGGCCAGCAGGTGCAGGAGTTCAAGGCGATGGTCAAGGAGCTGCACGCCGCCGACATCGAGGTCATCCTCGATGTGGTCTACAACCACACCGCCGAGGGCAACCACATGGGCCCGACGCTGAGCTTCCGGGGCCTGGACAACGCCAACTACTACCGGCTCGTCGACGAGGACCAGGCGCACTACTTCGACACCACGGGCACCGGGAACTCGCTGCTCATGCGGTCGCCGCACGTGCTGCAGCTGATCATGGACTCGCTGCGCTACTGGGTTCTGGAGATGCACGTCGACGGCTTCCGCTTCGACCTGGCGGCCACGCTCGCCCGGCAGTTCCACGAGGTCGACCGGCTGTCCGCGTTCTTCGACCTCGTGCACCAGGACCCGGTCGTCTCGCAGGTCAAGCTCATCGCCGAGCCCTGGGACGTCGGCGACGGCGGCTACCAGGTGGGCGGGTTCCCCCCGCTGTGGTCGGAGTGGAACGGCAAGTACCGCGACACGGTCCGGGACTTCTGGCGCGGCGAGCCGTCGACGCTCGGCGAGTTCGCCAGCCGCCTGTCGGGGTCCTCGGACCTGTACGAGCACACCGGCCGGCGCCCGATCGCGAGCGTGAACTTCTTCACCGCGCACGACGGCTTCACGCTCACGGACCTCGTGTCCTACAACGAGAAGCACAACGAGGCCAACGGCGAGGGCAACAACGACGGCGAGAGCCACAACCGGTCCTGGAACTGCGGCGTGGAGGGACCCACGGACGACCCCGCGATCACCACCCTGCGCGCGCGTCAGCGCCGGAACTTCCTCACCACGCTGCTGCTCTCGCAGGGCGTCCCGATGATCGCCCACGGCGACGAGCTGGGCCGCACGCAGCAGGGCAACAACAACGTCTACTGCCAGGACAGCCCGCTCTCCTGGGTCGACTGGGACCTCGACCAGGACAAGACCGACCTGCTGGAGTTCACGCGTCGGCTCGTGCGGCTCCGTCAGGACCACCCCGTGTTCCGACGCCGTCGCTTCTTCGCCGGCCAGCCGGACCTCTCGGACCAGTCCGACCTCCTCGACCTGGCCTGGCTCGCGCCCGACGGCCACCACATGCGCGACGAGGCCTGGGGTGCGGACCACGCGCGCGCCGTGATGGTCTTCCTCAACGGTGACGCGATCGCCGAGCCCGACCTGCGCGGCCAGGAGATCGTGGACGACAGCTTCCTCGTGCTGTTCAACGGGCAGCCCGACGCCGCCACGTTCACGCTCCCGCAGAGCCGGTTCGGGGACGTGTGGACGGCGGTGGTGGACACCGACTCGCAGATCGAGGCCGGGAGCACCGTCACGGCGGGCACCACCCTCGAGCTCCGGGAGAAGTCGATCATCGTGTTCACCCGTCCCTCGATCCTCCCGTCGCCGACGTCGTCGGGCATCGGCGCGGTGGCGGCGGCGGCCAGCGAGGCGGCCAAGCAGACCAGGGGCCGCAAGCACGCGGAGTCGGCGGACGAGAAGCCGAAGCGACGCACCACCCGGCCGCGCCCGTCCGCATGAGCGACCCGCGCCCGACGCCCACCCGCCGGCTGCCGACGGCGGGCCGGCCCGTGCCGACGTCGACCTACCGGGTCCAGCTGGGCGAGGACCTCACGCTCGACGACGTCGCGGGGCGGGTGCCGTACCTGGCGTCGCTCGGCGTGACGCACGTGTACCTGTCGCCGATCCTGCGCGCCGCGCCCGGCTCCACCCACGGGTACGACGTCGTCGACCACGACGAGATCGCGCCCTCGCTGGGCGGGCTGCCCGCGTTGCGCCGGCTGGCCGACGTCGCGCACGACGTGGGCCTCGGCCTGGTGCTCGACATCGTGCCCAACCACATGGCCGTGCCCACGCCGGTCTGGCACAACCGCGCCCTGTGGTCGGTGCTCGCCGAGGGCCCGGACTCCCCCTACGCCGACTGGTTCGACGTGGACTGGTCCGCCGGCGACGGCGCCGTCCTGATGCCGGTGCTGGGCGACCGGATCGGGGCCGTCCTGGGGCGCGACGAGCTGCAGCTCGACGAGGTCGAGATCGAGGGCGACGGCGAGGGCACCCGGACCGTGCTGCGGTACCACGACCACGTCTTCCCCGTCCGGCCCGGCACCGAGTCCCTGCCGCTCGGCGAGCTGGTCGAGCGCCAGCACTACCGCCTGGCGTACTGGCGGGTCGCCGACGAGGAGCTCAACTATCGGCGGTTCTTCGACGTCGGCACCCTCCTGGCCGTCCGCGTCGAGGACCCCGCGGTGTTCGACGCCACGCACGCGCTCGTCCTGTCGCTGCTGGCCGACGGGACCATCGACGGGCTGCGGATCGACCACCCGGACGGCCTGGCCGACCCCGCCGGCTACCTCGCGCGGCTGCGCGAGGCGAGCGGCGGAGCCTGGGTGGTCGTCGAGAAGATCCTCGAGGGCGACGAGACGCTCCCGCCCGACTGGGAGACCGCCGGCAGCACCGGGTACGAGGCCCTCTGGCGGATCCAGGAGACGTTCGTCGACCCCGGCGGCGCGGCGGTCCTCGGCGCGGTCATGCACCGGCTCACGGACGACACGTCGGACGCCTTCCCGGCGATCGCCGAGCAGGCCAAGCGGGAGATCGTCGACGGCCCGCTGTACGCGGAGGTGCACCGGCTGACGTCGCTCGCGGCCGACATCTGCCGCGCCGACCTGCGCCTGCGCGACCACACCTGGCGCGCGCTCGAGGACTGCCTGATCGAGCTGCTCGTCGCGTTCGACCGCTACCGCGCCTACGTCGTGCCCGGCGAGACGGTGCACCCCGAGTCGCTCGAGGTGCTGCAGACGGCCGCCGTGCACGCCCGCGCCCGGCTCTCGCCCGAGCGCAGCGCGACCATGGACGTCGTCGTCGACCTGCTGCTCGGCCGCGAGGTGGGGAGCGCCGGGCGCACGCGGGGACCCCGCCGGGACGAGCTGGTGGTCCGGTTCCAGCAGACCTGCGGCGCCGTGATGGCCAAGGGCGTCGAGGACACCGCGTTCTACCGCTGGACCCACCTGACCGGCCTGTGCGAGGTCGGCGGGAACCCGGAGCAGTTCGCGCTGACCCCCACCGACCTGTCCGCGTGGGCCGCGGAGATGCAGGTCTCGGCGCCGCTGGGGATGACGACGCTGTCCACGCACGACACCAAGCGCGGCGAGGACACCCGGTCGCGCCTGGGCGTGCTGAGCGAGCTCCCCCGCGAGTGGTCGGTGCTGGTCGACGCCCTGCGCGCCACCTCGGCCCCCTACCGCAGCGCGCTGCTCGACGGCCGGACCGAGTACCTGCTGTGGCAGACGCTGGCCGGCACGTGGACGGACGAGGGCCCGATCACCGAGGACCGCCTGGTCGAGTACCTGACCAAGGCGATCCGCGAGGCCAAGAACCGCACGACGTGGACCGCGCCCGACGAGGCCTACGAGCGCGCGGTCCTCGACGCCGCACGGCAGGCGCTCGTCGACCCCGTCGTCGCCGGCCTGCTCGGCGACTGGGAGGTCCGCACGCGGCCCGCGGTCCGGGCCACGACGCTCGGCACCAAGCTCGTCCAGCTCACGCTGCCCGGGATCGCCGACGTCTACCAGGGGACCGAGGTGCCGAACCCGGTGCTCGTGGACCCGGACAACCGCCGGCCCGTCCCGCTCGAGCCGCTGGTGGCCCGGCTCGCCCGCCTCGACGACGGCGCCGGACCGCGGGACCTCGCCGACGAGAAGCTGCTGGTCACGTCCCGGGCGCTGCGCCTGCGCCGGTCGCTGCCGGAGGCGTTCGTCGGCCCCGACAGCGGCTTCCTGCCGCTCGCCCACTCCTCCGGGCACTCGCTGACGTACGCGCGCACGGTCGCCGGCGAGGCCCGGGTCGCCGTCGTCRCCACCCGCCTCGCCGCGTCCGTCGACCGGCTCGGCGGCTGGGCGGACCACACCGTCGCGCTGCCCGACGGCGACTGGCACGACGTCCTCACCGACCGGCCCGTCGCCGGCGGCGTCGTGGACGTCGGCCCCCTGCTCGACCGGCTGCCCGTCGCTCTGCTGGTGCGGGCCGAGGGCTGAGCTCGTGATCCCTCGTGTCTGGGCGCCCGCTGCGGCGCGCGTCGACCTCGTGCTGGGCTCGTCGCGGGTCCCGCTGTCCGCCGAGGACGGCTGGTGGTCCGTCGACCGCGACCTGCCGCACGGCACCGACTACGCGTACTCCGTCGACGGCCGCGACCCGCGCCCGGACCCGCGCAGCGCCTGGCAGCCCGCCGGGGTGCACGGCCCGAGCCGGGTGTTCGACACCTCCCTGTTCAGGTGGACGGACGCGGGATGGTCCGGGGTCGACGCCCGCGGCCACGTGACGTACGAGCTGCACGTCGGCACCTTCACGCCGGGGGGCACGCTCCTGTCCGCGATCGAGCACCTCGACGAGCTCGCCTCGCTGGGCGTCGACCTGGTCGAGCTSATGCCGGTCGGGCCGTTCAGCGGCGTGCACGGCTGGGGSTACGACGGCGTCGSCACCTTCGCCRTGCACGAGCCGTACGGCGGRCCGGCSGSCCTGCAGGCGTTCGTCGACGCCGCSCACGCCCGCGGCCTSGGCGTCTGCCTCGACGTCGTGCACAACCACATGGGCCCGTCCGGCAACTACCTCGGGGAGTTCGGCCCGTACTTCACCGACGACCACCAGACGCCCTGGGGCTCCGCGATCAACCTCGACGGCGACGGGTCGCCCGAGGTCCGGCGGTGGGTGTGCGACAGCGTGCTGCGCTGGTTCCGCGACTTCCACGTCGACGCCCTGCGCCTGGACGCCGTGCACGCGCTGATCGACTTCTCGGACCGCCACCTGCTCGCGCAGCTGGCCGATGAGGTCGCCGCGCTGTCCTCCACCCTGGGTCGCCCGCTGTCCCTGGTCGCCGAGTCCGACCTCAACGACTCCGTGGCGGTGACGCCGACGGCCCTCGGCGGCTGGGGCATGACGGCGCAGTGGGACGACGACGTGCACCACGCCATCCACGCCTTGGTCACGGGCGAGCGGCACGGCTACTACGGCGACTTCGGCGCCCCCGAGACGCTGCACAAGGCGCTGACCAGCGTCTTCGTGCACGACGGCGGCTGGTCGTCCTTCCGCGGCCGCGACTGGGGCCGCCTCGTGCCGCCCGGGACCGACGGCCACCGGTTCGTCGTCGCCGCCTCGACCCACGACCAGGTGGGCAACCGCGCGCTCGGCGACCGCCCGTCCGCCCGCCTCGACCCCGGCCGCCTCGCCGTCGAGGCCGCCCTCGTCCTGCTCTCCCCGTTCAGCCCGTTGCTCTTCATGGGCGAGGAGTGGGGCACCCGGACCCCGTGGCAGTTCTTCACCGACCACCCCGAGCCGTCGCTGGGCGCGGCCGTGCGTGACGGCCGGCGCCGGGAGTTCGGCGGCCACGGCTGGGACGTCCTCTACGGCGGGGACATCGAGGTCCCGGACCCGCAGTCCCCGGCCCCGTTCCGCGACAGCATCCTCACGCGCGAGGAGCTCGACGACCCGGCCCACCCCGAGCACGCCCGACTGCGCGACTGGTACCGGGAGCTCATCGCGGTCCGCCGGGCCGTCCCGGACATCGCGGCCGGCGACCTGTCGGCCACCGACCTCGTCTGGGGCGGCGCCTCCGAGCGCGAGCAGGAGGACGTGCCGTGGGACGGCTGGATGGTGCTGCACCGCGGGTCGGCCCGCGTCGTGATCAACCTGTCCGGCGAGGAGGTCGCCGTCCCGGTGCACACCGACGACCCGCTGGACGTGGTCGCGGCCTGGGACCCGGCCTCCGTCGAGGCGACCCCCGGTGGCGCGCTGGTGCTGACGCCGCCGCGCTCGGTCGTGGTCCTGGCCTGAGCTCGGCGCGTCAGGCGACGAGCGCGGCGCCGTCCGCGGCGAGCGAGCCCAAGCGCGACAGCGCGCGGTAGTACTTCTTCCGGTACCCGCCGGCGAGCATCTCGGGCGAGAACAGGTCCTTCTCCCCCGCCCCGCCCAGCAGGACGGGCACGTCCCGGTCGTAGAGCCGGTCGACCAGCACGACGAGCCGCAGCGCGACGTCCTGGGTCGGCACGGGCCGCACGCCGGTGAGGGCGACGAGCCCGATGCCGTCGAGGAGGGCGCCGTACCGGCTCGGGTGCACCGTCGACAGGTGCGCGAGCAGGTCGCCGAAGTCGTCGAGCGTCGCGTCGGTGCGCGCGGCGGCGGCGGCGGCCACGGCGTCCTCGGACAGCCCGTCGGCATCGGTCACCACGGACCGGTGCCGGTAGTCGTCGCCGTCGACGCGCAGGACCTCGAAACGGGCCGCGAGCGCCTGGATCTCGCGCAGGAAGTCCTCGGCTGCGAAACGGCCCTCGCCCAGCGAGCCGGGCAGCGTGTTCGACGTGGCCGCGAGCGCCACCCCGCGGTCGGCGAGCTCTCGCAGCAGGCGGGACATGAGGACGGTGTCGCCCGGGTCGTCCAGCTCGAACTCGTCGATGCAGACCAGGCGCCGGGTGGCCAGGGCCTCGACTGTCGGCAGGAAGCCGAGGGCGCCGACGAGGTTGGTGTACTCGACGAACGTGCCGTAGGCCGCGTCCGAGACCCCGACCGCGTGCGCGAGCGACGTGAGCAGGTGGGTCTTGCCGACGCCGAAGCCGCCGTCGAGGTAGATCGCCACCGGCGTCGACCTGCCGCGCTTCAGCCACGAACGGGACGGGCCGCGCCGGATCTCCTCGGCCGCGGCGGACAGGCGCGCGACGGCTGCGGCCTGCGACGGGTGCGCGGGGTCCGGGCGGTAGGTGGCGAAGGACTCGTCGGCGAAGTGGCGGGGCGGCACGAGCTCGGCCAGCAGACGGTCCGGCGGGACGACCGGCCGGCGCTCCGTGAGGCTGGGGGTGCCCGTCGACGCCAGCACGGGGTCCGGGGAGGTCACGATCGAGCAGCCTACGTCGCTCCCGCCGGGCCTCCGAATCACGACCGGATCGGTCCGCTTATCGCGTTCTGGACGCCCGTCCCACATATCGACCCGAACATCTCATGATCCGGACACCCTCTCCCGTGTTCCACGCTCACGTGAC
>NZ_JBFULZ010000098.1:0-14872 GCF_054049635.1 Cellulomonas sp. P5_C6
CACGGTCGCCGCGCAGCCGTTGATGCACCGGGGCAGCTCGGTGGTCGGGCTGACGTTCGACGCGAGCGTCGCCTGGCCGGTCTACGACTGGATGGGCGTCGCGAAGGCGGCGCTGGAGTCGACCGCGCGGTACCTGGCGCGGGACCTGGGGCCCGAGGGGATCCGGGTCAACCTCGTCGCCGCGGGTCCGGTCCGGTCGACCGCGGCCAAGTCGATCCCCGGTTTCGAGTCGATCGAGGGCGGCTGGAACGACCGGGCGCCGCTCGGCTGGGACGTCAGCGACCCCGACCCGACCGCGCGCGCCGTGGTCGCGCTGCTCTCGGACTGGTTCCCCGCGACCACCGGCGAGATCGTCCACGTCGACGGCGGCGTGCATGCCATGGGGCTGTAACCGGTGACGATCTCGCGACGAGCGCTGCCGACGATCATCCAGGGCGGGATGGGCGTGGCCGTCTCGTCGTGGCGCCTGGCCTCCGCCGTCGCCCGGCGCGGACAGCTCGGCGTCGTGTCGGGGACTGCGCTGGACCTGGTCCTGGCGCGGCGGCTCGAGGACGGCGACCTCGACGGCTCGGTCCGTCGTGCGATGGCGGCCTTCCCCGTGCGGTCCATCGTCGAGCGCGTGCTCGCGCGGTACCTGCGGCCCGGCGGACGCGCACCGGGCGTGCCCTACACCCCGGTCTCGCGGCTCAGCCTGCGGCCCGGACGGGCGGTCCAGGAGCTGACCGTCCTCGGCAACTTCGTCGAGGTCTGGCTGGCGAAGTCCGGCCACGACGGCCTCGTCGGCATCAACTACCTGGAGAAGATCCAGCTGGCGCTCCCCGCCGCGGCGTACGGGGCGATGCTCGCCGGCGTCGACGCCGTACTCGTCGGCGCCGGAATCCCGCGCCACCTCCCGCACCTGCTCGACGACCTCGCGGCCCACCGCCCGACCCGGCTGCCCGTCGACGTCGCCGGCGACCCGGGCGGCGACCACGGGGTCGACATCGACCCGCCGGACCTGCTCGGACCCGATCTGCCACCGCTGGACCGGCCGCTGTTCCTGGCGATCGTGTCCAGCGAGGTCCTCGCCGCCTACCTCACGCGCGACCCTGCCATCCGACCCGACGGGTTCGTCATCGAGGGGCCGCTGGCTGGAGGTCACAACGCGCCGCCGCGAGGCCGACCGGTGCGGGACGAGCGAGGTCAGCCGGTGTTCGGCGCTCGGGACCAGGCGGACATCGTCAAGGTCGCGGCCGTGGGTCTGCCCTTCTGGCTCGCCGGCTCGCTCGGCTCTCCCGAGGCGGTGCGGGCCGCGGTGGCCGCCGGCGCGACCGGTGTGCAGGTGGGGACGGTCTTCGCGCTGAGCACCGACTCGGGTCTGACCCCGGAGCTGCGCGCCCGGCTCCTGACCCGGCTGCGGGCGGGCGAGCTCGAGGTCCTCACCGACGGGGACGCCTCGCCGACCGGCTTCCCGTTCAAGGTTGCCCAGCTCGACGGATCGCTCTCGGACCCGTCTGTGCGCGACGCGCGGCCACGCCTGTGCGACCTGGGCTTCCTGCGGTCGCCCTATCTCCGGGACGACGCCCGGGTGGGGTTCCGGTGCCCGGCCGAGCCGGTCGAGATGTACGTGCGCAAGGGCGGGTCTGCCGACGACACCGCCGGCCGAGCCTGCCTGTGCAACGCGCTGTCGGCCGACGTCGGCCTCGGCCAGACCCGGCCGGACGGTCGGACCGAAGAGCCCCTGGTCACCCTCGGCAGCGACCTCACCGGCGCAAGCCGGCTTGCCGAGCTGCATCCCGACGGCTGGTCCGCCGACCAGGTGCTCGACTGGCTCCTCGCCCCTGTGTGAGGGGCCTCCGAGGATGCGGCGCGCCTCTCCCCCTGGCGATCGAGGACGAAGGTCCCTCATCGCACCACGTCCACATCGGTACCGTTTCTGACATAAGGCGAGTGCGGCTCCAGCTGCGGTTCGCCACCAGAGCCGGCCTGCACACTCGGCGGCTCCCCGACCTCTCCGCGTCACTCGTCGTGCGCGGAATTCTCGGAATCGGAGAACCCAGCTATGACCACGAACGCCCAACAGGCCCCTGCGGGCTGGTACCCGGTCGACGGCGGCCACTCTCGCTACTGGGACGGCTCCGCCTGGACCGAGCACATCCAGGCGCCGGCCAAGACGTCGCTGCTGAAGAGCGCCGCCGGACGGCTCACGTCCAACGAGTTCGCCGTTCCGGACGGAACGCTCTGGTCCGCGGTCGGCAAGGGCGTCGGCGGCTTGACGACCGGCCAGTACCGACTCGACATCTACTACCTCCACCTCTCCAAGGGCACCCTGCGGACCGACGCCCAGCAGGTCCCCGTCGCCGACGTGATCGACGTGGACGTCCGGCAGTCGATGACTCAGAAGGCCCGGGGTGTGTACACGGTCACCGTGCACGTCCAGAGCGGAGCCTCACGCGGGGCGGTGACGATGGACGACATCCGCGACGGCAACGAGGCGCAGCGCGTGATCAACGCGACCGCCCGCGACGCACGGCTCGCGCTCGAGCACCGGTCGATCCACATCGACGCCCTGCGTCACCAGGCGACGAACACCATCCGCCGGGAGATCAGCTACGAGCAGGTTCGGCCCGCCGTGGCCAGCGCCCCCGCACAGGTGGCCGCGGAGATCACCGTCGACGCCATCGAGTCCGGCCCAGGACCCGAGGACCTGTTCGAGCAGATCACCAAGCTGGCAGCCCTCCGCGACGCGGGGATCCTGACCGACGACGAGTTCTCGAGCAAGAAGGCCGACATCCTGAGCCGCATGTAGCGGAGCTGTCGGTACCCCGTTTGTCTTCCTCAGCGAAAGGCGTCACGTGCTCATCCGGAAGTCGTTCGGTCTCGGACCGTTCCGCCTCACCCTGTCGCGACGCGGTCTCGGTGCCAGCCTGGGCGGCCGCGGGTGGCGGGTGCAGAGCAGCAAGGGCGGATCGAACATGACGCTCCGGGTACCCGGTACGGGGTTGTCCTATCGGCGACGACTCGGCAAGTGATCCTGACGGCCTCCAATCACCTGCGGGTGCCTAGGCTCCCCTCATGGCCACAGTCATCCTCGTCCGGCACGGCCGCAGCACGGCGAACGTCGCGGGGATCCTGACCGGACGCGCCCCGGGGGTCGATCTCGACAAGGTCGGGCGCAGCCAGGCCGAACGCGCAGCGGAGCGGCTCGCAGCGGTGCCGTTGAACGCGGTGATCTCGAGCCCACTGGCGCGGTGCCGGCAGACGGCGCGGATCATCGCGGAGCGGCATGACGGCTCCCCGACGGTGCAGCTCGAGTCGGGCATCATCGAGTGCGACTACGGGCAGTGGCAGGGCCGTCCGCTCAAGGAGCTCGCCCAGGAGCCGCTGTGGTCGGTCGTGCAGACGAAGCCGTCCGAGGTGGTGTTCCCGGGAGGCGAGTCGATGGCAGGCATGCAGGCGCGGTCGGTGGCGGCGATCCGCAGGCACGACGCGGCACTCGAGCACGAGCACGGCGCCGGCGCGGTGTGGGTCGCGGTCACGCACGGCGACATCATCAAGTCCGTCCTTGCCGACGCGCTGGGTATGGAGCTCGACCTCTTCCAGCGCATCACGGTCAACCCCGGCTCTGTCTCGATCGTCCGGTACGGCTCCACCCGCCCCGAGGTGGTGGCGACCAACACCGACTCGGGCGACCTGTCCTGGTTGCGGGCCGCTGCTCCGGTCGGCGACGCACCGGTCGGCGGCGGGGCGGGTCCCGAGGCGGCCCCCGCGGCGCCCTCGTAAAGTGAGCGACATGCCGGCCCTTGTTCACCTGTTCGACTGGCCCGACCGTGTCGTCGTCGGCACCGTGGGAAGCCCCGGTTCGCGAAGCTTCTACCTGCAGGTCCGCGACGGCGCCCGCAGTACGAGCGTCGGGCTCGAGAAGGAGCAGTCCGCGGTGCTCGCGGAGAAGATCGACGAGATCCTCGACGCTCTGATGGCCGACGAGGGGAACCGGTTCAGCGTCCCCGCCGACACACCCGCCGAGCTCGTCGACAATGACCCCCTGGACCAGCCCGTCGAGGAGCAGTTCCGCGCCGGACTCATGCGGCTGGGCTGGGATCCTTCGACCGCGCAGGTCATCGTCGAGGCGTTCCCGCTGGAGGAGACCGCCGAGGGCGAGGAGCCGGCCGAGCCGGAGGACGCGAGCGAGATGCTCCTGGTCCGGATACCCGTCGGGACCGCCCGGGCCTTCGTCCAGCGCACCCGCCAGGTCGTCCGGTCGGGCCGCCCCCTGTGCCCGCGGTGCGGCAGGCCGATGGACGACGACAGCCACGTGTGCGGCGCGCCTGAGGAGTCATGACCGACCTCGGCGCCGGTGAGCTCGAGCTCGTCGGGCGCATCACGGTTGCGTCGAACGCGACGTTCCTGGCGACGATCGGCGACGTCCAGGTCGTCTACAAGCCCGTCGCCGGCGAGCGGCCGCTGTGGGACTTTCCCGACGGCACGCTGGCGAACCGCGAGGTGGCCGCCTTCCTGGTCTCGGAGGCGTTCGGATGGGACATCGTGCCGCTGACCTTCCTGCGCGACGGCCCGATGGGGCCTGGCATGGTGCAGGTCTGGCAGGAGCCCGACGCCGAGCAGGACCCGGTGGACATCGTCCCGGCGCAGGCCGTGCCGCCGGAGGGCTGGCGGGCGGTCTTCCAGGGCATCGACGACGACGACCAGCCGTTGACCCTGATCCACGAGGACTCCCCCGCGCTGCGCCGGATGGCCGTCTTCGACGTCGTCGTGAACAACGCGGACCGCAAGGGCGGCCACATCCTCCCGACGTCACACGGCCATCGCTACGGCGTCGACCACGGCGTCAGCTTCCACGACGAGCACAAGCTCCGGACGGTCCTGTGGGGCTGGCGGGGCGAGTCGCTGAACACCGACGAGGTGTCCGGCGTGGAACGCGTGCGGATGCACCTGGACGGCGACCTCGGTCAGCGCCTGGCCCAGCTCCTCAGCGACGAGGAGCTCGACGCCCTGGCCACCCGCTGCGACCGGCTGCTGCGCAGGGCCACGTTCCCCGGTCCTCGAGGCGACATGCCGGCGTTCCCCTGGCCGTTCTTCTGAGCGCGCGGGCCGCACACCTGCACGTCAGGGCACGTTCGCCCCGCCGTTGACGTTGATGACCTCGCCCACCACGAAGCTCGACTCGGGCGAGGCGAGGAACACGTAGGCCGGCGCCTGCTCGACCGGCTGGCTCGTGCGGCCGAGCCAGGACGAGTCCCCGAAGCCGTCCAGCTTCTCGGTGGGCTGCCCGTCCGAGACCTGCAGCGGCGTCCACACCGGCCCGGGCGCGACGGCGTTCACGCGGATGCCGCGGGGCGCCAGGTCGGCGGCGAGCGCCTTGGTGAAGCCGATGATGCCGAACTTGGTGGACGCGTAGTTGATGATCATCGGCGACGGGTTGTACCCCTGCACCGAGGTGCTGTTGATGATGGTCGACCCCGGGCCGAGGTGCGACAGGGCGTCGCGCGTGATCCAGAACATCGCGTACAGGTTCGTCTGGATCGTGCGGTCGAGGTCGGCCTCGTCCAGCTCGTCGAACGTCTGGTGGTACACCTGGTGCGCCGCGTTGTTCACCAGGATGTCGAGCCCGCCCAGGCCCTCCACCGCATCGGCGACCAGGGACCGGCAGACGTCGCGATCCCGGATGTCGCCGGGGAGCAGGACCGCAGTCCGACCCTCCGCGCGCACCAGCGCCGCGATGGCCTCGGCGTCGACCTGCTCCTCCGGCAGGTAGCTGAGGGCCACGTCCGCACCCTCGCGGGCGAACGCGATCGCCACCGCCGCGCCGATGCCCGAGTCGCCGCCCGTGATGAGCGCCTTGCGGCCGGGCAGGCGCCCGGTGCCGCGGTAGCTGGTCTCGCCGTGGTCGGCCTTCGGGTCGAGCTCCGCGTCGAGGCCCGGCAGCGGCTGCCACGAGGCGTGCGGCTTGATGTGCGAGTGGCGCTCGACCGGGTTGTCGAACGTGAGCTGGTCAGGCGACATCGTCATCTCCCTCACGCGGCCGGCAGCGGCGCCGATCGCTTGATAACGATATCGATCCGAGAGCCGATCACCACTCGTCGTCGCGACCCCAGCCACCGAACGCGCCGCTCCGGCGCGAGCTCAGGTAGGAGCCGATGACGGCGGCGCCCAGGTCGTCGTCGGCCTCCGGCGTGACGACCGTCCCGCCCGCCCGCTTGGCCATGGCGTCGACGAACCGCGCGAGCCCCGGGTCGTCGCCGAGGCGGAAGAAGGTCGTCCGCGCACCCAGGCGCGTCGACCCGTCGAGCTCGCGCACCGCAAGGGCGATCGTCACCGGGTGGGGCGGGTAGTCGAAGAAGACCTCGCCGTCGGACTCCAGGTGGGAGGTCGGCTCGCCGTCGGTGACGATGAGGAGCACCGGCTGCGCGTTCGGGTGCTTGCGGAAGTGCCGGTTGGCCAGCAGCAGGGCGTGGTGCAGGTTCGTGCCCTTCTCCCACTTCTCGTCGAGCCCCACCAGCTCCTCGATCTGCATGACCGACGCGCTGCGCCCGAAGCCGATCAGCTGCAGGTCGTCGCCTCGGAACCGGGTGGTGACCAGCGTGTGGAGGGCCAGCGCGGTGCGCTTCATCGGCACCCAGCGACCCTCCATCGCCATCGAGAACGACGTGTCGACCAGCAGCGCGACGCACGCCTGGGTGCGCGCCTCGGTCTCCTGGATCTCGACGTCGCCGACCTCGATCCTGCGGGACCCGCGGGCCAGCGCGTTGGTGATCGTCCGGCTCACGTCCCACGGCTCCGTGTCGCCGAACGCCCACTCGCGCGTCGATCCCGAGGGTTCGCCGGCGGCGCCGGAGCGGCGGACGTCATGCCCGCCCGTGCGCCCGGACATCGTGTCGGCGACCGCCTTCAGGACCGCCTTGCCCAGCTGGCGCATGGCCTTGGGCGTCAGCCGGAGCTGGCCGTCCGAACCGCGCCGGATCGTGCCGGACTCGCTCAGCGCCCTCTCCAACCGTTGCAGGGTGCGGGCGTCGACGGCCGCGTCGGACCCGAGCTGGCGCGCGAGCTTCTCGAGGTCGAGGTCGTCCAGCTGGGAGCCCTGGTAGGACTGCGCGAGCTGGTCGGCCAGCGCGTCGAGGTCGGCGAGGTCCTGGAAGACACCGGTGCCGTCGCCGAGCCCGAGCCCGTTCTGGCCGTCCAGGCGCTCCGAGCTGCCCCAGTCCTCGCCTGGGCGCAGAGCTCTGAGGGCGTCATCCATCTGCCCGAGCTGGTCCATGAGCTCCGACGAGCCGAACGCCTGCTGGGCGAGCGCATCGAGCTCCTCGCGCTGCTCTCTGCTCATCGAGTTGCGCATCCGCTGGGCGGCGGCCGCCCGCTGCGCGAGGGCGTCGAGGAGCTCGTCGAGGTTCTGCGGGTTCTCGGGGAAGTACTCGCCGTGCTTGGCCATGAAGTCGTCGAACTGCTCCTGCGTGTCGTGGTGCTGCTTGCGCGCCTCGAGCAGCCCGTTGAGGTCGGCCAGCATCTCGCTCAGCGCGGCCCGGTCCTCGTCGGTCGCGTTCTCCAGCGCCTGCTTCATGCCGGCGAAGCGCTGGTCGAGGATCTCCCGACCCAGCAGGTCCTTGATCTTCTCGAACTCCTGCCGCGCCTCGGCGCTGCGCCAGTCGTAGCCGTTGAGCTCGTTGACGGCGGCGGCGGGCGAGGACGGGAGGTTGTCCAGCTGCATCTGCGCCAGGGCGCGGTCGCCCTCGTCCATGTCGACGTCGCGCGCCAGCTGCTTGCGCTCGGCCAGGACCGCCCGGTCGAGCAGCTCCTTGACCTCCTGCAGCGTGCCGTCGAGGTTGTTCTCCGAGGTCAGCTCTCTGCGCCGCTCGGCGACCCGTCGCGCCAGCTCGTCCAGGCCGGCCTGGTCCCGACCGCCGCGCCGCAGAAACTCGCGCATCGCGCGCTCGGGCGAGTAGCCCGCCATGACGTCCGCGCCGATCGCGTCCAAGGCCTCGGCCAGGTCGACCGGCGGCGCGAGCGGGTCCGGCCCGTCGACGTACGGGACGTACCGCGCTCGTCGCGTCAGCCGGCGGTTGGCTCTAGCCATAGATCGTCTCGCCGCCCCCGGACTCCTTGCTGATCCGGCGCGCGAGGTACAGGCCCTCCAGCGCGAGCTCGATCGCGGCGGCCCGCTCGCCGTCGTTCGTCGCGCCGAGGCGGGTGCAGATCTCGTCGTAGAGCTCGGACTCCCCCAACGACGGCAGGCCGGCCAGCACGTCGCGGGCCGTGACCTGCTCGCCCGTGGTCACCATCGCGCCGCCCTGGATCGCGTCGACCAGGATGCCGAAGTCGACGCCCCGCAGGTGCGCCCGGACCGTCTCCGCCGTCGCGGTGCGGAGCAGGTGGTCGAGGATCTCGTCCTCGCGCCCCTCCTCCCCCGACTCGAACTCGATCTTCCCCGCGAGCACGTCGACGGCAGTCTCGAGGTCGACCGGGCGGGCCACGGCGTGCTCCTCGCCCTGCCGCGCGGCCCGGTGCAGCGCCGACGCCGCCACGGTCTCCGCGCCCGCGATGGCGAACCGGGCGCTCACCCCGCTGCGCTGGTCGACGGCGCTCGACTCCCGCAGCGTCTTGGTGAAGCGGGCCAGGATCTCGATGAGGTGGTCGGGCACGTCCGCGTGCAGGACGGCCTCCTGGCGGATGACCGCGACCTCGTCGGCGAGCTCGGTCGGGTAGTGCGTGCGGATCTCGGCCCCGAACCGGTCCTTGAGCGGCGTGATGATCCGCCCGCGGTTGGTGTAGTCCTCGGGGTTCGCGGTGGCGACGACGAGCACGTCGAGCGGCAGGCGCAGCACGTAGCCGCGGATCTGGATGTCGCGCTCCTCCATCACGTTGAGCATGGCGACCTGGATGCGCTCGGCGAGGTCGGGCAGCTCGTTGATGGCGACGATGCCCCGGTGCCCGCGCGGCACCAGGCCGAAGTGGATCGTCTCCGGGTCCCCGAGCGCCCGGCCCTCGGCGACCTTCATGGGGTCCACATCGCCGATGAGGTCGGCGACGCTCGTGTCCGGGGTCGCGAGCTTCTCGACGTACCGCTCGTCCCGGTGGCGCCAGGCGACCGGAAGGTCCTCACCGTGTGCGATTGCCTTGCGCTTGCTCGCGGCGGTGATCGGCTCGTACGGGTGCTCGCCGAGCTCGGACCCCTCGATGACCGGGGACCACTCGTCGAGCAGGCCCTGGAGGGTGCGGAGGATCCGGGTCTTGCCCTGGCCGCGCTCGCCGAGGAGCACGATGTCGTGGCCCGCGATGAGGGCCCGCTCAAGCTGCGGGATGACGGTGTCGTCGAAGCCGTGGATGCCGGGCCACGGATCGCGGCCGTCCCGGAGGGCAGCGAGAAGGTTGGCGCGGATCTCTTCGCGCACCGAGGTGTGGACGTGGCCGGAGGCGCGGAGCTCGCCGACCGTGGACGCTGTGGGACGCATCATCGGGTCGAGCGTACGTCCGGTTTCTCCCCTGTGCGTGTGGACACCGTGACGGTGAACTTCGGGTCGCGGCCGGCCTGCCGGGTGGGCCCGACGATGCGCTCCAGCGCCGGCCGGTAGCGCAGGTGCGAGTTCCACACGGCCCACAGCTCGCCACCGGGCTTGAGGACCCGCGCGGCCTCGGCGAACAGCGTCCTCGCCACCCCGTCGTGCACCGCGGCGCCGACGTGGAACGGCGGGTTGAGCAGGACGAGGTCGACGCTCGCGTCGTCGATTGGGCCTGCGCCGTCCGCCCGCACGACTGTGACTCTGTGTTGTAGACCGTTCGCCGCGACCGTCGCCCGGGCGGAGGCCACCGCGGCCGCCGACTCGTCGGTCGCGGTGACGGTCAGAACTTCGATCGCCTGAGCCAGGAGGACAGCGAGCACCCCCGTGCCGCAGCCGAGGTCGACGGCTTTGGCGCTGTCTGTCGGCATCGCGTCGAGATGCTGGAGCAACGCGCGGGTGCCGATGTCGATCCCCGTCCCGGCGAACGCGCCGCCGTGGGCACAGACGGTGATGCCGAGGTCTGGGTGCACCTGGCGCTCGGGCCAGCGATTCGCGGGCCGCTCGGCCTTCGGCTCTGCCGCCACGAGCACGCGCGACTTCTGCCTCGCGAGGTGCGCCTGCACGCTGGCGAAGTGGCGCCCGAGGACGTCGTTCATCGCCGGCGTCATGTGCTTGACCCGGCCGCCCGCATAGATGCTCACTTTCGGGTCGGCGTGGTCTGCGATCAGGGCCGCGATCTCGTCGAGCGCGTCGAGCGACCGCGGGAGCTGCAGCAGCACGAGCTTGGCTCCCGTGACGAGCTCCGGGGTCAGCCCTCTCGAAGCGAACCCGGCGATGCCGAGCCGCTCGGCGTTCGCGTGCAGCGCCTGCTCGCCCAGCAGCCGGTCTTGGTGCGTGCGGATGCCGGTGAGCCCGTGCCGGGCGATGGCGCCGAGGGTCAGCGCTCCGTGGTGGTCGCCGATGACGACGACGTCCTCGCCGTCGGCTTCCGCCAGCGCGGGAGCGGCCTCGTCGAGGATCAGCCGGTCGCTGGCGTCGACCGCGTGGAGGTTCGGGGCCTCGAGGTCGGGGTAGCGGCGGAGGTTGGCGAGGACGTCGGTGTCGTTGTGCTCCGGCTCCGCATCCACCCGACCGAGGCTAACCGTGAATTCGCCAACCCTGTTCGGGCGCCCGCCGCGGGGAGCGTCGACATCCGCCATCACCACCTGCCGATGCTCTGACGACCACGAACTGACGGTGACGACGTCGGTGGCGCGCGGACCCGCGGCTGCCTTCTCCTGTATGCAGTGACCCGGCGGCGTCACATCGGCTGGTCAGGCTCGTTCCAGCGAGTACGCAGTTCGGCGCGCAGCGCGCGAACCTCAGAGGTCAGCGCATCAACGTGCGCCCGTGTCGCAGCCTGTTCTTCTTCCTTTGCCCCCGCTACGCGTTCGACGAGCCACGAAGCGAGAGTTGCCGTGACGACGCCGCCGGTGACAGCCAAGCCCGGCAGGGCTATACCTGGAAATGGCAGCGCCCCGGGGCACATCGGCTCAGCGACCGCCCAGGCGCACAGACGCGCGAGGCTGAGATCGCGCGCGGATCCATCAGATCCCTCCCGGACGGACTCCTCGCATGCGCGCCGATCACGGTTCTAGTTCCGATCTCCACGGTGCAACGGTTCGTCGCGTCCATCCCGGCCGTCGGTTCCGGCGGCTCGTCGTGGTGGTTGTCGGCGCTCTCCTCGTCACGTTGTCGCTCGCCGCACCCGCTTCGGCCAAAGACTCAGTTGACCCGGGCACACTGAACCCGCCGCCGCCAGAATCCTTCAATGCCAGCTGCTTCCGCACCGGGAGCCACATCTCCTGCAGCCTCGCGTTCAGTGACCCGGACATCATCGACGAGCCGTCTGGCATCGTCTGCGACGGCACCGAGTTGCTGGTGACGCAGGCTCGCTCGGTCGTAGGGAAGCGGCTCTACGACGCCGAGGGCAACTTGCTGCAACGGCACTTCCGTGAGTACCTCGACGGCACGTTCACCAATCCAGACACCGGCCTCATCGCCTTGTGGAGCCAGCACGACACAGTGGTTCACAACCTCGGGACCCCTGGAGACGTCGCGTCGGGGACCACGGCGATCAGTGGCTTGAGCACACGGGCCTGGCTCCCCGGCGGAGGGACGATCCTCACCGACGCCGGGACGGCGCTCATCGACTCCGCCACCGACGAGCCGGTGAGGCTGTCTGCGCATCACCCGTTCGACGAGTACTTCCGCCTTGGCGATGTGACCGCCCTGGCACCGCTCTGCGCGGCGCTCAGCTGAGCGGTCGCGCACGTCGGACGACGTACGTGTCGAAATGGCCTCTGGACTGCAGTGATTCAGTTGGGGGCCACGTCGGGTCGGGTCGAGGTGGCGGGAGTCGAAGGCGATTCGGCGAGTCCCGACAGACATGCCCGAACGCCTGATCTGCACGTCCGCGATCGCACATCCATCGACCCGACCCGATTCGAGCGGTTCTGTTGACGTGGTCACGTGAGGCTCCCGCAGTGAACGGGTCCACCTGGGGCAGCGGTCAGGGCACGTGTGCTCCGCCGTTGACGATGATGACCTCGCCCACCACGAAGCTGGACTCAGGCGGGTGCCTGCTCGACCGGCTGGCTCGTCCGGCCGAGCCAGGAGGAGTCCCCGAAGCCGTTCAGGGAACCACGACGTCGAGAACCTGCTGGTGTCGATGCTGCCGTGGGCGTGCGGTGGCGCCGAGGTGCCACCGGCAGACGATTGACTCGCACGCCGCGTGACGTTTCACTGCAGGAACGTGCTGCCCGACGACGGGGGAAGGTCATGACCGAGAACCCGGGTGTCGTCAACAGTGTCGCCGGCGAAGGAGCGGGGGCGGCACTCTCTGACTCCGGAAGCGGCGCGCCTCTGCGCGTCGC
Organism: Cellulomonas sp. P5_C6; assembly: GCF_054049635.1. Taxonomy (NCBI): domain Bacteria; kingdom Bacillati; phylum Actinomycetota; class Actinomycetes; order Micrococcales; family Cellulomonadaceae; genus Cellulomonas; species Cellulomonas sp. P5_C6. The sequence goes on from NZ_JBFULZ010000098.1 coordinate 12,404, forward strand.
GGTCGTCGGCCCCGGCGGGTGGGGTCGACAGCACATCCGGGTGTTCACCGAGCGGTCCGACACGACCGTCGTCGCGATCGTCGGGAGGACCGACGAGCGCGTACGACGGCAGGCAGCAGAGGCGGGCACCACGGGCTACACCGACATCGCTGCGATGCTGGACGCCGCCCAGCCGGACCTCGTCACTGTCGCGCTGCCGAACGAGCACCACTTCGCCCCGACGCTCCAGCTGATCCGCAGCGGCGTTCCGCTCCTCGTCGAGAAGCCTTTCGTGTTCGATCTTGCCGAGGCGGACCAGCTCCTGCGCGAGGCGGCCGAGCGGGACCTGTTCCTGGCGATCAACTTCAACCACCGCTACGCCGAGCCGATGCTCCGCGCACGGGCCGCGATCACGGCCGGCACCCTCGGCGAGATCGTGTTCACGAGCTGGCGTTTCGGAGGCGAGGCGAACATCGGCACGCACCCGCACGCCCAGCTGATCGAGACGCAGTGCCACGCGTTCGACACGATCGAGCACCTGTGCGGACCGATCGTGTCCGTGATGGCCCAGATGGCGCGGCCCCACGACGGCCCATACACGACCGTCGCCATCGCGCTCGAGCTCGCGAACGGCGGCGTCGGGAGCCTCGTCGGCACCTACGACTCGTCGTACGCCTACCCCCTGACCCACCAGCTGGAGATCAACGGGCGCGCCGGACGCCTGCTGGTGGAGGACACGGTGCGCCGGCTGACGGTCTCGACCGTCGGCGACGAGACCAGCCAGGTGTGGCAGGCCGGGTACTTCAACGACGAAGCCCGGCAGTTCCAGCGCACCTTCGACCGACATGTCGACGCACTGCTGCCGGCCCTCCGGTCTGGAGGCCAACCACCGATCCACGCTCGTGCGGGCCGCCGCGCGCTCGCACTGGCCCTGGGCTGCATCGAGTCCTTCGAGACGGGCCGACGAGTGCCGGTCTGAGCGCGCTCCGGACGCGGCACGCGCCGAAGTGGTGCGGACCGTCCGGCGGCGTGCCCCCTTTCGGTCCGCCCGGCTATCGCCAGCGGACGCCGACGATCGTGGCGAGGTCGCGGCCAGCCGGAGACCGAGGGGTCGATACTGTCGCTGAAGAACGGGGTGCGCTCACTTGGTTGAATGAGACCTAGCCGGGGCCGATCACGCCGCTATGTGGCGCACAACCTGGACAACCCGCATCGGGTGGCTGGCAGCTGGGCTACCAGCACGCTCGCCGACGAAGGGAGCGGACCCGTGTCCGCAGCGTCTTCCGCACAGCGGTCGGCACTCCCCCCGGGGACTCAGGGGACGGCCGTGTTGGTCCACGGCGGATGGGGCAACCCGTCCGACTGGCTCTGGGTCCAGCAGCCACTCGAGGCGGGGGGCATCCACGTTCTGGCACCGGACCTGCCGTCCCATCGGTCAGCGACCGCCGGGCTCATGGACGACAGCGAAGCCGTTCGCGAGGCGATCCGTGCCAGCGAGACTCCCGTCGTCGTCGTCGGTTGGTCCTACGGCGGTGACGTCATCACGGCCGCCGCCGACGCCGAGCCCGACGTCGCCGGCCTGGTCTACGTCAGTTCGGTCCCTCGCGATGAGGGCTTCGTCCAAGACGACGACTGGTTGGACGGCAACGAGCACCTCATCTGGTTTCCCGACGGCACGTACGCGCTCGACAACCGATGGTGGCTGGACGACGAGGCCGGCGCGACCTTCCCGCCCGAAGTCCGCGCCGTATTGCGTGACCATCCCCGGCGCCCCATCGCGCCGAGCGCCATGGTGAACCGACAGGTGGGCGCCGCCTGGCACACGATCCCGGCGGTCGTGCTGATGGGACGAACCGACTACTTCCTGACCGAGTCAGACCTGACCTGGATGGCCACACAACCCACCCTCGATCTGCGGATGCTCGACTGCGACCACTTCGTGCCGTTCCGTCAGCCGCAGGCCGTCGCCGACGCAGTGCTCGAGCTGCTCGCACGTCCCCCGGGGCTCTCCGCGGCGCCACGTTCAGATGATCGGGTTCAGCCCTAAGTCGCAGCCCAGACACTTGGCGCGCTCAGGGGGCCGATCCGTCCGGCGACCGCGGTGAGGTATTCGCCGAGAGACAGTGGTCTCACAATGGCTGGCAGCGAAGCCGCTGAGAACCTTGGGCCGCCCTTCCGGCCGCCCCAAGAACAAGGTGGCCGTCGTCCCGTCCCTCGGCCGGGCGCCCTCCCGCAGGTAGTCACGCACGTCGACGAGCTCGGGTCCGACGCGCCTCGCATCGACGATCCTGTCGGCGTCTCGGTCGGACCAGCGGCGCGCTCGCCGCCAGCGGCCAGTAGGGAATCGAAAGCGATTCGGCCGATGTTGACACGGTCTTGCAGACGCCTGACCTGCAGGTCCACTAGGAGCTCGCCAAGAGTTTCGGCCGATACCGAGCCGTTCCGTTGACATGGTCAACGGGAGGTCTACAGATCCAGATCAACCCGCCG
>NZ_JBFULZ010000099.1:0-14725 GCF_054049635.1 Cellulomonas sp. P5_C6
GCCCCTCGGCCGGGCCGGTCACGGCGGCCGGCTCGGGGGAGCCGGCCGCGCGCGACGCGGCGGTCACGGTGCTCATGCCGTCCGCGCGCCCGTGCCCACGGGCCGGGCGCTCTTGTCGGCGGCGAGGCCCACGCCGAGCAGCAGGATCGCGCTCGCGAAGTGCAGCACGTTGTCGGCGCCGTTGAGGGCCAGGATGTTGGCGCTCGAGCCGACCAGGAACAGGCCGAGGACGCCGACCAGCAGGTACACGGCGCCGACGGCGGTGTTCATGCCCTTGGCCGCGCGCACCGACGAGCGGGCGGCGATCAGCAGGGCGGCTCCGATCAGCAGGTGCACGATGTTGTGCAGCGGGTTGACGTCGAACACGACGAGCGGCTCGCCCTCGGTGGCGGCGAACGAGACGCCGCCCGTGACGACGAAGCCGGCGAGGCCCACCAGCAGGTAGACGATGCCGAAGATCGTGCCGACGAGACGGTTCGGGGACTGGGACACGGGTGTCCTCCTTGATCGGTCGGGTACGTGCGTGACCTGGAGGGTTCGGAGCCGGGTGCCGTGCGGATGGGGACGGATTTGGCCGTCGTCGTCCGGTGCCGTACCGTTGGGGACATCCCAAGACCGCCRGTCGTCGGTCCGTCGTGCTCACACCAGTGCGCATACCGGTCCGCCCGAAGTCCCGCAGCAGCGGAGGCCAGCGCAGGTGAGAGTTCCCGGAAGGTTCGGCACGCGCCGAGCCGCCTGACGAGCCCCGCGCCTGCGCGGGGCTCTTTCGTTTGTGGGGCGTGACGACCGGTGGCACCACCATCGGAAGGATTGCCATGGCGAGGCCGGACAAGGCAGCCGCTGTCGCAGAGCTCACGGACTTGTTCCGCGAGTCGAACGCGGCCGTGCTGACCGAGTACCGCGGGCTCACCGTGGCGCAGCTCAAGAAGCTGCGCCAGGCGCTCAGCGGCAACGCAACCTACGCCGTGGTGAAGAACACGCTGACCGCGATCGCGGCCAAGGATGCCGGGCTCGAGGGCCTCGACGACGCGCTTGCGGGCCCGTCGGCGATCGCCTTCGTCTCCGGTGACCCGGTCGAGGCCGCCAAGGGACTGCGTGACTTCGCCAAGGCGAACCCCGCACTGGTCATCAAGGGCGGTGTCCTCGACGGACGCGCCCTGACCGCTGCGGACGTCACCAAGCTCGCGGACCTCGAGTCCCGTGAGGTTCTGCTGGCCAAGGCGGCCAACGTGTTCAAGGCGTCGCTGTTCCAGGCGGCCTACCTGTTCACCGCGCCCGCCGCTCAGGCTGCACGCACCGTCGACGCTCTCCGGCTCAAGCTCGAGGAGTCGACCGAGGTCGCTGCCTGAGCCATTCGGCGCCAGGCACTCACTGAACCCCCCGCCCAGGTAGGCCGACCGGCCACCGGGCACCGAACGGAAGGAACCGCCATCATGGCGAAGCTCACCACCACCGAGCTCATCGACGCGTTCAAGGAGCTCTCCCTCATCGAGCTCTCCGAGTTCGTGAAGGCGTTCGAGGAGACCTTCGAGGTCACCGCTGCCGCTCCGGTCGCCGTCGCGGCCCCCGCCGGCGCCGGTGGCGCTGCCGAGGCCGAGGCCGAGGAGGAGAAGGACTCGTTCGACGTCGTTCTCGAGTCCTCGGGCGAGAAGAAGATCCAGGTCATCAAGGAGGTGCGCGTCCTGACGTCCCTCGGTCTGAAGGAGGCCAAGGACCTCGTCGACGCCGCCCCCAAGGCCGTCCTGGAGGGCGTCACCAAGGAGGCCGCCGAGAAGGCCAAGGAGACGCTCGAGGCCGCCGGCGCCACGGTCACCCTCAAGTGATCACCGCCTCCGGCAGGGTCGCCACGGCGACCGGCCGGAGGTAGGGAGCGGCGCTCCCGCAGCTGGCTCGACGAAGCCCGTGTCCCGTTCGAGGACGCGGGCTTCGTCGCGTCACGGGCGTCGCCGTCCACAGCCGGACGGGGGGTCGGACTTTCGCGTGACCCGCGGGTGTGCCACCATGTGCGCGGCGACAACGTCGTCGCCGGACGGGCGGAACCGCCCGTTCCACCGGACGCCTCAGGGCCCGCGTCGTCGCCGACGGGGATCACGCCAGGGGGTGTCGATGCCGGGTGGACTTTGTCCCTGCGGCCGAGTATGCTAGCGCTTTGCGCTGGCCTGTGCCCGCGATCCCGTATAACCCGAGCCCACCTTCGTCGTTCGTACACGGCGTCCGGAGGCTCGCCGGCCGGGGGATCGCGCCTAGCCAGGGACAGCGCAGCGTGCACTCGATCCGCTGGGAAGGACCCCTCTTTTGGCTGCCTCGCGCACCCCTTCTGCTCCGACCGCCGACGCCATCGCGAACCGCACCGCATCCCGCCGTATCTCTTTCGCCAAGATCCACGAGCCCCTCGAGGTCCCGGACCTGCTCGGTCTGCAGACGGAGAGCTTCGACTGGCTGCTCGGTAACGAGAAGTGGCAGGGCCGTGTGGCCAAGGCCCTCGAGGCCGGTCGGCAGGACGTTCCCGAGACCGCTGGTCTCGAGGAGATCTTCGAGGAGATCTCGCCCATCGAGGACTTCGGCGGATCCATGTCGCTGTCGTTCCGCGAGCACCGCTTCGAGCCGCCGAAGTACACGGCCGAGGAGTGCAAGGAGAAGGACTTCACCTTCGCCGCCCCGCTGTTCGTCACGGCGGAGTTCGTCAACTACACCACCGGTGAGATCAAGAGCCAGACGGTCTTCATGGGCGACTTCCCGCTCATGACGGAGCGCGGCACCTTCATCATCAACGGCACCGAGCGCGTGGTCGTCTCGCAGCTCGTCCGTTCGCCCGGCGTGTACTTCGAGCGCACCGCGGACAAGACGTCCGACAAGGACGTCCTCACGGCCAAGGTGATCCCGAGCCGCGGCGCCTGGCTCGAGTTCGAGATCGACAAGCGCGACAACGTCGGCGTCCGCGTCGACCGCAAGCGCAAGCAGAACGCCACCGTGCTGCTCAAGGCGCTCGGCATGACGGACGCGGAGATCCGCGAGGAGTTCGCGGCGTACCCGGCCGTCATCGACACGCTGGACAAGGACCACGTCCAGACGCAGGACGAGGCGCTGCTCGACCTCTACCGCAAGATCCGCCCGGGCGAGCCGCCCACGGTCGAGGCCGGCCGCGCGCTCATCGAGAACTTCTACTTCAACCCGAAGCGCTACGACCTGGCGAAGGTCGGCCGCTACAAGCTGAACAAGAAGCTCGGCCTGGACGTCCCGCTCGCGGACTCGGTCCTGTCGCGTGACGACATCGTCGCCACCATCAAGTACCTCGCGTCGCTGCACATCGACCTGCCGACCCTGCCGGGCACGCGTGCCGGCGAGGCCGTCGAGATCCGCGTCGAGCCCGACGACATCGACCACTTCGGCAACCGTCGCATCCGCGCGGTCGGCGAGCTCATCCAGAACCAGGTCCGCACGGGCCTGTCGCGGATGGAGCGCGTCGTGCGCGAGCGCATGACGACGCAGGACGTCGAGGCGATCACGCCGCAGACCCTGATCAACATCCGCCCCGTGGTGGCGTCGATCAAGGAGTTCTTCGGCACGTCGCAGCTGTCGCAGTTCATGGACCAGAACAACCCGCTCGCGGGCCTGACGCACAAGCGTCGCCTGTCCGCGCTCGGCCCGGGTGGTCTGTCCCGCGACCGCGCCGGCATGGAGGTCCGTGACGTCCACCCGTCGCACTACGGCCGCATGTGCCCGATCGAGACCCCTGAGGGCCCGAACATCGGCCTCATCGGCTCGCTCGCCACGTACGGGCGGATCAACCCGTTCGGCTTCGTCGAGACCCCGTACCGCAAGGTCATCAAGGGCAAGGTCTCGGACGAGGTCCACTACCTGACCGCCGACGACGAGGACCGCCACGTCATCGCGCAGGCGAACGCCCCGCTCAAGGCGAACGGTGCCTTCGAGGAGGACCGCGTCCTGGTCCGCGTCAAGGGCGGCGAGATCGAGTACGTCGCCGGCGAGGCCGTCGACTACATGGACGTCTCCCCGCGCCAGATGGTGTCGGTGGCCACGGCCCTGATCCCGTTCCTCGAGCACGACGACGCCAACCGCGCCCTCATGGGTGCCAACATGCAGCGCCAGGCCGTCCCGCTGGTCCGTTCCGAGGCCCCGCTCGTGGGTACCGGCATGGAGCGTCGTGCGGCCATCGACGCGGGCGACGTCATCGTCGCGACGAAGCCGGGTGTCGTCACCGAGGTGTCGGCCGACCTGATCGTCGTCGCCAACGACGACGCGACCACGTCGACGTACCGCGTCGCCAAGTTCCGTCGCTCGAACCAGGGCACCTCCTACAACCAGCGCGTGCTGGTCGACCAGGGCGCTCGCGTCGAGGTCAACTCGGTGCTCGCCGACGGCCCGGCCACGGACGAGGGCGAGCTCGCGCTCGGCCGCAACCTGCTGGTCGCGTTCATGTCGTGGGAGGGCCACAACTACGAGGACGCGATCATCCTGTCGCAGCGCCTCGTGCAGGACGACGTGCTGTCCTCGATCCACATCGAGGAGCACGAGGTCGACGCGCGCGACACCAAGCTCGGCCCGGAGGAGATCACTCGGGACATCCCGAACGTCTCCGAGGAGGTCCTCGCGGACCTGGACGAGCGCGGCATCATCCGCATCGGTGCCGAGGTCGCGGCCGGCGACATCCTCGTCGGCAAGGTCACGCCCAAGGGCGAGACCGAGCTGACCCCGGAGGAGCGCCTGCTCCGCGCGATCTTCGGTGAGAAGGCGCGCGAGGTCCGCGACACGTCGCTCAAGGTCCCGCACGGCGAGTCCGGCACGGTCATCGAGGTCCGCACGTTCAGCCGTGAGGACGGCGACGAGCTGCCCGCCGGCGTGAACGAGCTGGTCCGCGTGTACATCGCGCAGCGCCGCAAGATCACGGACGGCGACAAGCTCGCCGGCCGTCACGGCAACAAGGGCGTCATCTCCAAGATCCTCCCGGTCGAGGACATGCCGTTCCTCGCCGACGGGACCGCGGTCGACGTCGTCCTCAACCCGCTCGGTGTGCCCGGCCGCATGAACGTCGGCCAGGTCCTCGAGACGCACCTCGGCTGGGTGGCCAAGCAGGGCTGGGACATCCAGCTCGCCGAGGGCGACGTCTCGTGGCGGGACGACGTCCCGGCCATCGCCGCGTCGTCGCCGGCCGGTAACCCGGTCGCGACGCCCGTGTTCGACGGAGTCCCGGAGACGACCCTCACCGGTCTGCTCTCGGCCACGCTGCCGAACCGTGACGGCGAGCGCACCGTGGGCGGCGACGGCAAGGCGCGCCTGTTCGACGGGCGCTCCGGCGAGCCGTTCCCGGAGCCGGTCGCGGTCGGCTACATGTACATCCTGAAGCTGCACCACCTCGTCGACGACAAGATCCACGCACGTTCCACGGGTCCGTACTCGATGATCACGCAGCAGCCGCTGGGTGGTAAGGCGCAGTTCGGTGGCCAGCGGTTCGGCGAGATGGAGGTCTGGGCCCTGGAGGCGTACGGCGCTGCCTACACGCTGCAGGAGCTCCTCACCATCAAGTCGGACGACGTCCCCGGCCGCGTCAAGGTGTACGAGGCGATCGTCAAGGGGGAGAACATCCCCGACTCGGGCATCCCGGAGTCCTTCAAGGTGCTCCTCAAGGAGATGCAGTCGCTCTGCCTGAACGTGGAGGTGCTCTCCTCGGACGGCGTCTCCATCGACATGAAGGAGAACGACGACGAGGTCTACCGCGCAGCGGAGGAGCTCGGCATCGACCTGTCCCGGCGCCCGAACGCCAGCAGCGTCGAAGAGATCTGACGTCGAGCCTGCCGCCCTTCCGTGGAGGGTGGGCGGCAGGCCCGCACCTTTAGCAACATTTCCGTTCAGCCGGCTCACACCGGCAAGCGAAGGAAGTAGGACCCCCCTTGCTCGACGTCAACGTCTTCGACGAGCTGCGTATCGGCCTTGCCTCGGCCGACGACATCCGTGCCTGGTCGCACGGTGAGGTGAAGAAGCCCGAGACCATCAACTACCGGACCCTGAAGCCGGAGAAGGATGGCCTGTTCTGCGAGAAGATCTTCGGTCCCACCCGGGACTGGGAGTGCTACTGCGGCAAGTACAAGCGCGTGCGCTTCAAGGGCATCATCTGCGAGCGCTGCGGCGTCGAGGTGACCCGCTCGAAGGTCCGTCGTGAGCGCATGGGCCACATCGAGCTCGCCGCGCCCGTCACGCACATCTGGTTCTTCAAGGGTGTGCCGTCGCGTCTCGGCTACCTGCTCGACCTCGCCCCGAAGGACCTCGAGAAGGTCATCTACTTCGCGGCCTACATGATCACGTGGGTCGACGTCGACGGCCGGCACGAGGACCTCCCCAACCTCCAGAACGGGATCGACCTGGAGAAGAAGGAGATCTCGGACCGCCGCGACAACGACATCAACACCCGCGCCACCAAGCTCGAGGCCGACCTGGCCGAGCTGGAGGCCGAGGGTGCCAAGGCCGACGCCCGCCGCAAGGTGCGCGACTCGGCCGAGCGCGAGATGGCTCAGCTGCGCAAGCGTGCCGACCTCGAGCTCGACCGCCTGGACCAGGTCTGGGACCGGTTCAAGAACCTCAAGGTCGCGGACCTCGAGGGCGACGAGATGCTGTACCGCCAGCTCCAGGACCGGTACGGCAACTACTTCGAGGGCTCGATGGGCGCCGCGGCGATCCAGAAGCGTCTCGAGGCGTTCGACCTCGAGGCCGAGTCCGACTCGCTGCGCGAGATCATCAAGACCGGCAAGGGCCAGCGCAAGACGCGTGCCCTGAAGCGGCTCAAGGTCGTCAACGCGTTCCTCACGACGACCAACTCGCCCACCGGCATGGTGCTCGACGCCGTCCCGGTCATCCCGCCGGACCTGCGTCCGATGGTCCAGCTCGACGGTGGCCGTTTCGCCACCTCGGACCTGAACGACCTGTACCGCCGCGTGATCAACCGGAACAACCGCCTCAAGCGGCTGCTCGACCTGGGCGCGCCCGAGATCATCGTCAACAACGAGAAGCGGATGCTCCAGGAGGCCGTCGACTCGCTGTTCGACAACGGCCGCCGCGGCCGTCCGGTGACCGGTCCGGGCAACCGCCCGCTCAAGTCCATCTCGGACATGCTCAAGGGCAAGCAGGGTCGGTTCCGCCAGAACCTGCTCGGCAAGCGCGTCGACTACTCGGGCCGTTCGGTCATCGTCGTCGGCCCGCAGCTCAAGCTCCACCAGTGCGGTCTGCCCAAGCAGATGGCGCTCGAGCTGTTCAAGCCGTTCGTGATGAAGCGCCTGGTCGACCTGAACCACGCGCAGAACATCAAGTCCGCCAAGCGCATGGTCGAGCGCGCCCGTCCCGTCGTCTGGGACGTGCTCGAGGAGGTCATCACGGAGCACCCGGTGCTGCTCAACCGCGCRCCSACTCTGCACCGTCTGGGCATCCAGGCGTTCGAGCCSSWGCTGRTCGARGGCAAGGCGATCCACCTGCACCCGCTCGTCTGCGCCGCGTTCAACGCGGACTTCGACGGTGACCAGATGGCCGTCCACCTGCCCCTGAGCGCCGAGGCGCAGGCCGAGGCCCGCATCCTCATGCTCTCGAGCAACAACATCCTCAAGCCGTCGGACGGGCGTCCGGTGACCATGCCCTCGCAGGACATGATCATCGGTCTGTACCACCTGACCAACGACAAGGACGAGGCGCTCGGCGCCGGCCGCGCGTTCAGCACGGTCTCCGAGGCGATCATGGCGTTCGACCAGGGCTCCCTGGACCTCAACGCCGTGGTGAAGATCCGCTTCGACGACCTGGTGCTGACCGAGGACGACGCGCCCGAGGGCTGGACCGAGGGCGACGCACTGCTCTACGAGACGACCCTGGGTCGCGCGCTGTTCAACGAGCTGCTGCCGATCGACTACCCGTACGAGAACGGCGTCGTCGACAAGAAGCGTCTCTCGGTCATCGTCAACGACCTGGCCGAGCGCTACCCCAAGGTCGAGGTCGCTGCCTCGCTGGACGCGCTCAAGGAGGCCGGCTTCCGCTGGGCCACCCGCTCGGGCGTCACGATCTCCATCTCGGACGTCGCGACCCCGTCGGCCAAGGCGGCCATCCTCGAGGCGCACGAGGCACGCGCGGCGAAGGTGCAGGGCCAGTACGAGAAGGGCCTGATCACCGACGACGAGCGTCGTCAGGAGCTCATCGAGATCTGGACGCAGGCCACCGACAAGGTCGCCGACGCGATGCGGGAGAACYTCCCGCGCCAGAACACCGTCTACAAGATGGTCGGCTCGGGTGCGCGTGGCAACTGGATGCAGGTCCGCCAGATCGCCGGTATGCGTGGCCTCGTGGCCAACCCGAAGGGCGAGATCATCCCTCGCCCGATCAAGTCGAACTACCGCGAGGGGCTGTCGGTCCTCGAGTACTTCATCGCGACGCACGGTGCCCGCAAGGGTCTGGCGGACACCGCTCTGCGGACCGCCGACTCGGGCTACCTGACCCGTCGTCTGGTGGACGTCTCGCAGGACGTCATCGTCCGTGAGGACGACTGCGGCACCGAGCGTGGTCTGACCATGCCTATCGGAGTGCCGGGTACGGACGGCGCCCTGCGTCGTCACGACAAGGTGGAGACGAGCGTCTACTCGCGCACGCTGGCGAGCGACATCGAGGTGGACGGCGAGATCATCGGCCACGCCGGTGACGACGTCGGCGACGTGCTGCTCGACCGCCTCCTCGAGGCGGGCGTCGACACGCTGAAGATCCGCTCCGTCCTGACCTGCGAGTCCCGCGTCGGCACGTGCGCGCGCTGCTACGGCCGCTCGCTGGCCACCGGCAAGCTCGTCGACATCGGCGAGGCCGTCGGCATCATCGCGGCCCAGTCGATCGGGGAGCCCGGCACGCAGCTGACGATGCGTACCTTCCACACCGGTGGTGTGGCGTCGGCCGACGACATCACGCAGGGTCTGCCGCGTGTCCAGGAGCTCTTCGAGGCCCGCACCCCCAAGGGTGAGGCGCCCATCGCGGAGTTCTCGGGCCGCATCGCGGTCGAGGAGGGTGACCGTTCGCGTCGCCTCGTCCTCACGCCGGACGACGGCTCGGAGGAGATCGCCTACCCGATCACCAAGCGCTCGCGCCTGCTGGTCTCGGACGGCGACCACGTCTCCGTCGGCACCCAGCTGGTCCAGGGTGCGGTCGACCCGAAGAAGGTCCTGCGCATCCTCGGCCCGCGTGCGACGCAGAAGCACCTGGTCGACGAGGTGCAGGTCGTCTACTCGTCGCAGGGCGTGGACATCCACGACAAGCACATCGAGGTCATCGTGCGGCAGATGCTGCGTCGCGTGACGGTCCTCGACTCCGGCACCACCGACCTGCTGCCCGGCGAGCTCGCCGAGCGTGGGCGCTTCGAGGACGCGAACCGCGCTGCGGTGTCCGAGGGCGGCCAGCCGGCCTCGGGCCGTCCGGAGCTCATGGGCATCACGAAGGCGTCGCTCGCGACCGACTCGTGGCTGTCGGCGGCCTCCTTCCAGGAGACCACCCGGGTGCTCACCGAGGCCGCGATGTCGGGTCGTTCCGACCCGCTGCTCGGCCTCAAGGAGAACGTCATCCTCGGCAAGCTCATCCCGGCCGGAACGGGTCTGCCCCGCTACGGCAACATCGCGGTCGAGCCCACCGAGGAGGCCAAGGCCGAGCTGTACCCGACCTTCGGCTACGACGAGATCGACTTCCCCGCCCTGGGCCTCGGCTCCGGCGAGGCGATCCCGCTCGAGGACATCGACTTCGGCGACTACCGCTGATCTCGAGCAGTCATCGTCCCGAGGGGGTCCACCGTTCGCGGTGGGCCCCCTCGGGCCTTTCGTCCCTCGCCCGGGAATCGGTGGCCACCTAGGGTTGTTCAGCAGATGTCCTCGACCGGCCCTGTGTCCTCCTGCAGGGCTGTACGCAGCCGCTTTGACGCCCCACCGGGCGCCAGGTAACGTAGGACACCGTGCCCGCGCCGTCGGGCTCTCGCGCATGCACTCGGTGGACGCCCCCTGTTTCGGACGGGGCGGGTCCGGGAGCATCGGGTGGTCTCCCTCCACCGCGCCGTCTCTCCGCCAAGGCAACCTTGCGGACAGCGGTGCGAAGGACCGGGGCGACACGCCCGGGCGCGGGGGTCGGTGCGGGACGTACGACCTCCGGGGTAGTCGCGCGACGGGCGACGATCCCCGACCATGCCGGCCGTCCAGGGTGACGGGTGCCGGTCGACCATAGAGACATCCAACAGACGGAGACGTAGTGCCTACGATCCAGCAGCTGGTCCGCAAGGGCCGGCAGGCGAAGACGAACAAGTCGAAGACGCCTGCCCTCAAGGGCTCCCCCCAGCGACGCGGTGTGTGCACCCGCGTCTACACCACGACGCCGAAGAAGCCGAACTCCGCGCTCCGCAAGGTCGCGCGCGTCCGCCTCTCCAGCCAGGTCGAGGTCACCGCGTACATCCCCGGTGTCGGTCACAACCTGCAGGAGCACTCGATCGTGCTCGTGCGCGGTGGCCGTGTGAAGGACCTCCCGGGTGTCCGGTACAAGATCGTCCGTGGGGCCCTCGACACGCAGGGCGTCAAGAACCGCAAGCAGGCGCGTAGCCGCTACGGCGCGAAGAAGGTGGGCTGATGCCTCGCAAGGGTCCGGCCCCGAAGCGGCCGCTCGTCATCGACCCCGTCTACGGGTCCCCGGTCGTCACGCAGCTGATCAACAAGGTCCTGCTCGACGGCAAGAAGTCCGTCGCGGAGCACATCGTCTACGGCGCCCTCGAGGGTGTCCGTGAGAAGACGCAGGGCGACCCGGTCGTCGTGCTCAAGCGCGCGCTGGACAACGTCCGCCCGTCGCTCGAGGTCCGCTCGCGTCGCGTCGGTGGTGCGACCTACCAGGTCCCCGTCGAGGTGCGCCCGGTCCGTCAGACCACGCTCGCGCTCCGCTGGCTCACCGACTACTCGCGCGCTCGCCGCGAGAAGACGATGACCGAGCGCCTCATGAACGAGATCCTCGACGCGTCCAACGGCCTCGGTGCCGCGGTGAAGCGTCGCGAGGACATGCACAAGATGGCCGAGTCCAACAAGGCCTTCGCGCACTACCGCTGGTAATCCCGGCACCCACGGGCGCTGCGCCGCCGGTCCGATCCTCGGGCCGGACCGGTGGCGCCACCCAAGCCAACCGACAAGGGGCAACTCACGTGGCACTGGACGTGCTGACGGACCTCACGAAGGTCCGCAACATCGGCATCATGGCGCACATCGATGCCGGCAAGACGACGACCACCGAGCGGATCCTGTTCTACACCGGGGTCAACTACAAGATCGGTGAGACGCACGACGGTGCGTCGACGATGGACTGGATGGAGCAGGAGCAGGAGCGCGGCATCACGATCACGTCCGCCGCGACGACCTGCTACTGGCACGACAACCAGATCAACATCATCGACACCCCGGGCCACGTGGACTTCACGGTCGAGGTCGAGCGCTCGCTGCGCGTCCTCGACGGTGCCGTTGCCGTGTTCGACGGCAAGGAGGGTGTCGAGCCCCAGTCGGAGACCGTCTGGCGCCAGGCCGACAAGTACGACGTCCCGCGCATCTGCTTCGTCAACAAGATGGACAAGCTCGGCGCGGACTTCTACTTCACYGTCGACACGATCGTGAACCGTCTCAAGGCCAAGCCGCTGGTCATCCAGCTGCCCATCGGCGCCGAGAACGACTTCATCGGCGTCGTCGACCTGGTCACCATGCGTGCCCTCGTCTGGCGCGGCGAGACCGCCCTGGGCGAGAAGTACGAGGTCGAGGACATCCCGGCCGACCTGGTCGAGAAGGCGGACCAGTACCGTGCCGAGCTGCTCGAGGCCGTCGCCGAGACGGACGACGAGCTGCTCGAGAAGTTCCTCGGTGGCGAGGAGCTCACGGTCGCCGAGATCAAGAGCGGCATCCGCAAGCTCACCATCAAGTCCGAGGCCTACCCGGTCCTGTGCGGCTCGGCGTTCAAGAACAAGGGCGTCCAGCCCATGCTCGACGCCGTCATCGACTACCTGCCGACGCCCCTGGACGTCCCGGCTGTCGAGGGCCACGACATGAAGGACCCCGAGCTCGTCGTCGAGCGCCACCCCGACTCGACGGAGCCGTTCTCGGCCCTCGCGTTCAAGGTCGCCTCGCACCCGTTCTTCGGCAAGCTCACCTACGTCCGGGTGTACTCGGGAAAGGTGGCGCAGGGCGCCCAGGTGCTCAACTCGACCAAGAACAAGAAGGAGCGCATCGGGAAGCTCTTCCAGATGCACTCCAACAAGGAGAACCCGGTCGAGGACGCCACGGCCGGCCACATCTACGCCTTCATCGGTCTGAAGGACGTCACCACGGGGGACACCCTGTGCGACCCGGCCGCCCCCGTGGTGCTCGAGTCGATGACGTTCCCGGAGCCGGTCATCGACGTCGCCATCGAGCCGAAGACGAAGGGTGACCAGGAGAAGCTCTCCGTGGCCATCCAGAAGCTGGCCGAGGAGGACCCGACCTTCCGCGTCAAGCACGACGAGGAGACCGGCCAGACCGTCATCGGCGGCATGGGCGAGCTCCACCTCGACATCCTCGTGGACCGCATGCGTCGCGAGTTCAAGGTCGAGGCCAACGTCGGCAAGCCGCAGGTCGCGTACCGCGAGACGATCCGTCGTTCCGTCGAGAAGATCGACTACACGCACAAGAAGCAGACCGGTGGCTCGGGCCAGTACGCGAAGGTCCAGATGACCTTCGAGCCGCTGGACCCCGCCGAGGGCGAGCTGTACGAGTTCTCGAACAAGGTCACCGGTGGCCGCATCCCGCGCGAGTACATCCCGTCGGTCGACGCCGGCATCCAGAGCGCGATGCAGCTCGGCGTCCTCGCGGGCTTCCCGCTCGTGGGCGTCAAGGCGATCCTGCTCGACGGTGCCGCGCACGACGTCGACTCCTCGGAGATGGCGTTCAAGATCGCGGGCTCGATGATCCTCAAGGAAGCGGTCCGCAAGGCCGACCCGGTTCTCCTCGAGCCGGTCATGGCCGTCGAGGTCCGTACTCCTGAGGAGTACATGGGTGACGTCATCGGCGACATCAACTCGCGCCGCGGCATGATCCAGTCCATGGAGGACGCGACGGGCGTCAAGGTCGTCCGGGCCACCGTCCCCCTCTCCGAGATGTTCGGGTACGTCGGTGACCTGCGGTCGAAGACCCAGGGTCGCGCGGTGTACTCGATGCAGTTCGACAGCTACGCCGAGGTTCCTCGGAACGTTGCCGAGGAAATCATCAAGAAGACCCGGGGCGAGTAGTCCCACAGGTCGAACCCTGTAGTTCCATCACACAAACCGACCCGTAGGACGCCGCGTCAAGCGGCTACCGTCCGGTAGCCGCAGTACGTCGGCCAATCTCTACCAAGTCCTGAGGAGGACACCCAGTGGGCAAGGCGAAGTTCGAGCGGACGAAGCCGCACGTCAACATCGGCACCATCGGCCACGTCGACCACGGCAAGACGACGCTGACCGCTGCCATCTCGAAGGTGCTGCACGACAAGTACCCCGACCTGAACCCCTTCACGCCTTTCGACGAGATCGACAAGGCCCCTGAGGAGAAGCAGCGCGGCATCACCATCAACATCGCGCACGTGGAGTACCAGACGGAGAAGCGTCACTACGCTCACGTCGACGCTCCGGGTCACGCGGACTACATCAAGAACATGATCACGGGTGCGGCGCAGATGGACGGCGCCATCCTCGTGGTCGCGGCGACCGACGGCCCCATGGCCCAGACGCGTGAGCACGTCCTGCTCGCCCGTCAGGTCGGCGTCCCGTACCTGCTCGTCGCGCTCAACAAGACCGACATGGTCGACGACGAGGAGATCCTGGAGCTCGTCGAGGTCGAGGTGCGCGAGCTCCTCTCGGCCCAGGGCTTCGACGGCGACGACGTCCCCGTCGTGCGCGTCTCCGGCCTGAAGGCCCTCGAGGGCGACCCGGTCTGGGTCAAGTCCGTCGAGGACCTGCTCGCCGCCGTCGACGAGTCCGTCCCGGACCCGGTGCGCGACATCGACAAGCCGTTCCTCATGCCCATCGAGGACGTCTTCACGATCACCGGTCGTGGCACCGTCGTCACCGGTCGCGTGGAGCGCGGCAAGCTCAAGGTGAACGAGGAGGTGGAGATCGTCGGCATCAAGGAGAAGGCGATCAAGACCACGGTCACCGGCGTCGAGATGTTCCGCAAGCTGCTCGACTACGCCGAGGCCGGCGAGAACGTCGGTCTGCTCCTGCGTGGCACGAAGCGCGAGGAGGTCGAGCGCGGCCAGGTCGTCGTCAAGCCCGGCTCGATCACGCCGCACACCGAGTTCGAGGGCCAGGTCTACATCCTGGCCAAGGACGAGGGTGGCCGTCACAACCCGTTCTACGGGAACTACCGCCCCCAGTTCTACTTCCGCACCACCGACGTCACCGGCGTCATCACGCTGCCCGAGGGCACCGAGATGGTCATGCCCGGCGACAACACCGAGATCCACGTGAACCTCATCCAGCCCATCGCGATGGAGGAGGGCCTCGGCTTCGCCATCCGCGAGGGTGGCCGCACCGTCGGCTCGGGCAAGGTCATCAAGATCATCAAGTGATGCTCGCCCCTCGGGGCAGCTGATCTGACAGAAGGGCCCGGGAGCTTCGGCTCCCGGGCCCTTCCGTCATCCCCGGGGGAGGCCCGGCCCMGACGCCTACCCTGCCGCGGCC
>NZ_JBFULZ010000100.1:0-14565 GCF_054049635.1 Cellulomonas sp. P5_C6
ACCTCGCGCGGCGCGCGCTGGCGTCGGACCCCGACCCGCTCGCCGAGGCGGTCGCCGGGAACGCGCTCGGCTCGGCGCTGCTGCTGCGCGGGGACCCGGCGGGCCGGGAGCCCCTGCGGCGGTCGATCCACGTCGCCGCCGCGCACGGCTTCGACGCCGAGGTCGGTCGCGGGTACACGAACCTGGTCTCCGGCGCCGGGGAGGCTCGGCTCTACGGGATCGCCGAGAGCGCGTACCCGGAGGCGCAGCGCTACTTCACGGCCCGGGACCTCGACGGCGTCGCTCTGTACACGCGTGCCTGGTACGCGCGCTGCCTCGTCGAGCAGGGGCGGTGGCCGGCCGCCGCCGATGAGCTTGCTGTGCTGCGGGCGGACCTCGAGCGCGCGAACGCCCAGACCCGGCTCCTCGTGTGGGTCCTGGAGGCTCGGCTCGCTGCCCGCACCGGCGACGGCGACCCGGCCGGACCCCTCGCGCACGCGTCGGCCGTCGCCGCGGCGTCGGGGTCGCTGCAGCGGGTCGCCCCGGTGCTGGCGGCACGCGCCGAGTCGCGATGGCTGGTCGGTGAGCCGATCGACGCCGACCCCCTGGCCGACGGGTACCGGCTCGCCCTCGAGCGCGAGAACGCGTGGTCCGTCGGCGAGCTCGGGTTCTGGCTCTGGCGCGCCGGCCGGCTCACCGAGCTGCCCGAGCTGGCGGCCGCACCGTTCCGGCTGCACGTCGCGGGTCGCTGCGCGGAGGCGGCCGCCGCGTGGCGGGAGCTCGGGTGCCCCTACGAGGAGGCGGAGGCGTGGTCCGACGCCGATGACGAGGAGTCGCTGCGGCTCGCGCTGGGTGCCTTCGCCGCGCTGGGCGCGGAGCCGGCCCGTCGACGCACGGCGCGACGGCTGCGTGAGCTCGGCGTGCAGACGATCCCGCGCGGGCCCCGGTCCAGCACCGCGGCGCACCCGGACGGCCTGACGTCGCGGGAGGCCGAGGTGCTCGGGCTCGTGCGGTCGGGGCGCAGCGACCAGGAGATCGCCGGCCGGCTGCAGCTGTCCGTGCGCACCGTCGAGCACCACGTGGCGGCCGTGCTGCGCAAGACCGGTGCCCGCAACCGCCGCGAGCTGCGCGAGCACTGAGGGTCAACCGGACAGGGAGTCCCGCCGATACCTCCCTCGTGCTCCTCGCCGACCTGCCCCCCGACACCGTGCTCACGGACCCGGTGCTGCCGATCCTGGACCTGCTGGTCCAGGTCGGGATCTGGGCGGCGCTGGTGCTCGTCCTCGCGTGGCTGCGGATGGTCTGGTGGCGGGAGCGGATGATCCGCAAGGTCGCGAAGTCCCACCCGGAGAGTGCCGGCCAGCTGCGCGCGGCCGCCCGGTCGGTCCCGCTGCTCCGCTCCCGGCCCGCCCCCGCCCCCGGCGACGCCTACGCCCGGACGCACCGGGTGGTCGTCGCGCCGCTGGGCGACGGCCGGCCCGGGGAGTGGTTCTGGGCCCCCGGGCCGAACGTCGCGACCGGGGACCTCGGGATCGACGGGTCCCGCCAGGACGCCCGCGTGCTGCTCGCCGAGCGGACCCACATGCTCGTCGTCTACCTCGGCCGCATCGGTCAGCGGACCGGCGACCACGAGATCCGACCCGCCGCCGAGCGCGCCCAGCTCGCGCGCGACCACTACACCGCGCCGCAGGCCGCGATCGGCCCGGTGGACCGGGTCGACTCGGCGATGGGGGTGGGCTGGCGCACCACGTGCACGTACGGCGGGGCCTCGACCCTGACCGACACCCACGTGGACCGCGACGGGCACGCGTTCGTGGTCGGAGTCCTGTCGTACTCCTGGCACGCGCGTGCCGTCGAGGCGCTGGACGCGATCCTCGCCACGTGGCAGTGGATCCCGGACCCTCAGCCCGCCAGTTGACCGATCCACCCGTCGAGGGCGGCCTCGTCGACGTGGTCGGTGATCTTCAGGCTCCACCGCGACCCGTCGGCGGACGCGGTCAGCGCGTCGGTCGACCCGGTGACCTCGGCGCCGTGCCAGAGCAGCAGCGTCACCCAGCGGGGGAAGGCCTTGAAACCGGCGACCGGGTCGTCGCCGCGCATCCAGACGGGGTGGCCGCGCCACATGCGGCCGTCGGCGTCGGGCAGCCCCGCGTCGAGGTGGGTGCGCAGCACCGCGGCGATGGCCGCCTGGTCCGCGGGCAGCCCCGCGAGGTACTCGTCGATGGTCATGGTCGTGCTCCTCTCTAGCTCGCGACCGTGTCGAGCCAGCCCTGCCAGGCGGCGGTCGCGCTCGTCTCGTCGGTGGTGCCGAACAGGTGGTGCCCCACGGTCGGGGCGTAGAAGCCGCGGAAGAACCGGTAGAGCGCGTCGGCGCTGCGCACGCCGACGACGTCCGGGGCGGACCAGTCGACGACACCCTCGATCGGGCCCAGGCCGGTCGGCGTCAGGGTGACGGTGTCACCGACCGCGACGTCGTCGGCGAGCCCGAGGTCGGCCTTGGCCGCCGCCCAGGCCCGGTCCAGGTCGCCGGGTGCCGCCGACGGCGTGACCGCGATGCCGGGCAGGCCCGTGAAGTACCGGAGGTACTCGGCGAGGGTGTGCATGTACATCTGGCCGCCGCTGCGCATCGCCTCGTACTCGTCCTCCCAGTCGTCGGCGGGCAGGAAGCCGCTCGTGACGATCCGGAGCACGGTCGAGCCGCTCTCGCGGGCCTCCAGCAGGAACTCCATGGCGAAGAACCGACCGTCAGGGCTCTCGGCGCCGCGGAAGGCGAAGCGCCGGCCGGGCTCGAGCGCGACGATCTGCGACTCCTGTGCCCAGTCGCCCATGCGGGTGGTGACGACGCCGGCCTCCGGCGACACCTCGGTGGCGCCCATGAACCACGAGCTGATCCCGGGTCCGGTGGCGATGGCGTCCCAGACGGCCTCGGGGCTCTGGTCGAAGGAGAGCTCGTCGGGGACCTCGTACGCGTGCGGCATTGTCATTCCTTCTCTCGGTCGGCGCGGGACGTGGTGCTCGGGTGGACGGCGACCACCAGCCGGAAGGTCCGGCCGTGCGGGGCGTCCTCGTGGTGGTACTTGGAGACGAGGGCGAGCGCGGCGCTGCTCAGCTCCTCGGCGAACGCGGACCGGTCGGCGGCCGACGCGAACCGGACCTCGCCGTCCAGCGCGAAGGTCGACAGGGTCCGCTGCTCGCGGGAGGCGCCGGCGATCAGCGCGCCGATGTCCTCGACCAGGCGGCCGGCCAGCGACAGCAGCCAGGCCGCCGACAGCCGGTCGGGCGACCGCCGGGGGTCGGGCCGCAGCGACGCGAGCGCGGCGGGGGAGATCACGTAGGACAGGGCGGTCGCGCGCATCACGCGCTCGACCACGTTGCCCTTGCGGCGTTCCTCGGCCAGCTCGATCAGGCCGTGCTGCTCGAGGGTCCGCAGGTGGTAGTTGACCTTCTGCCGCGGGAGGCCCAGCCGCTGGCCGAGCGCGGTCGCCGAGCTGGGCTCGGCCAGCTCCGACAGGAGCCGGGTGCGCAGGGGGTCCAGCGACGCCTCCGCGGCGGCGGCGTCCTCGATGACCGCGACGTCGAGCACGTCAGGCCTGCTTCGGGCGGAAGGTGGTCACGACGACGCCGTTCGGGTAGCTGGTCGAGGCGATGCGCTCCAGCGCCGTCCGCTGGGCGAAGATCGGCTTCCCGCTGCCGAGGAACACGGGGTGCACGGTCAGCCGGTACTCGTCGACCAGGCCGTGCGACGACAGGTACCGCGCGAACGTGGCGCCGCCGGACGCACCGAGCGGCCCGCCGTCCATCGCCTTGAGGCGGGCGATCTCGACCTCGGGCGGCTCGGTGGCCAGCCGGGAGTTCTGCCAGTCGACCGACTCCAGCGTCGTCGAGAACACCACCTTCTCGACCCCGTTCATGATGTCGGCCAGCGGCCCCTCGGCCGTCGGCCACGTCGCCGCCTGGCCCTCGTAGTTCACGCGGCCCATGACGATCGCGTCGAACCCCGCGAGGAGCGCCTCGGTGTCGGCCATGAGCTCGGGGCTGAAGTTCGGGAACATCCAGTCGAGGCCGTCGTCGGGCGTCGCGACGAAGCCGTCGAGCGACACGTTCATCCCCATCGTCAGTGTGCGCACCGGTCTCTCCCTCTCGTCCGTCGTCGCGGGGTGCTGGTCGCTCTCCGCCGTGGTTCCCAGTCTGCAACCGAACTATCTGTTTGTCTAGACCAATGGATTTGTCGGTGGGGATCGGCCCCACCTTCCGATGCGGCCCGGGCCTACCTATCGTGAGACCGTGCACCCGCTGAGCCGACGCGTCCGCGACGCCCGAGAGAAGGCTGGGCTCAGCCAGGGCGAGCTGGCGCGAGCCGCCGGAGTGCACCCCACCTACATCTCCCACGTGGAGCGTGGTACCCGCACGTTGGGCCCCGACGCGCTCGCCCGGGTGGCCGACGTGCTCGGCGTCCCCGTCGCCTTCCTCCTCGACGGCGAGGGCGCGCCGGAGTACCGGTCGGCGGAGAGCGCCATCGTCGAGGCCCGCCGGCTCTCGCGCATGGGCTCCGCCCGGGCCGCGGCCGACGTGCTCGCCCACGCCGACGTGTCGGGCCTCGACGTCGACGCCGCGGCGCGGGTCGGCCTCGCGCACGCGGAGGCGCTCGACGTGGCCGGCGACCTCGAGGCCTCGGTCGACGTGCTCGAGGCCGTGTGCGCGCGCCTCGTCGAGGGTCGCCGGTACCCGCAGGCCGCCTACGCCGCCATGCGGATCGTCATGGCCCTCACCGAGCTCGGCGACCTGCAGCGCGCCGTCTCCCGCGGGGAGGAGCTCCTGGCCCGGCTCCCGGCGTCCGTGGCGGGCTCCGACGAGGTGGTGCGCCTCGAGTCGACCGTGATCTGGGCGTACGTCGCCCGCGGCGACACCACGTACGCGCGGTTCCGCGGGCGCGAGCTCCTGGCGCACACCCGCGAGCACGGGTCCGCGCGGGCCGTCTCCTCGGTGCACTGGAACCTCGCGTTCGTCGACGACGCCCTCGCCGACCCCGACGCCGCGCTCGTGCACCTCGAGTCGGCGATCGCCCTGGCCGGCGCCGACGAGATCGACCGGGACCTGCCCCGCCTGCGCCTCGACCGCGCGTTCCTGCTGGTCAGCGTCGACCCGCCCCGGCCGGCCGAGGCCCTCGCCGAGCTCGACGCGGCCCAGACGGCGCTCGAGATCGGGGAGTCGCACGTGGAGCTCGCGCGCGTCGAGTCCGTCCGGTCCCGGGCGCTGCTGCTGCTCGACGACGCCGAGGCGGCCCAGCGGCACGCGACGAAGGCCGTGGAGCTGCTCCGCGACGGGGTGCGCCGGGATGCCGCGGCGGCGCACGAGGCGCTCGGCGACGCGCTGCTGGCCCAGAGCGCGCGCACCGAGGCCGTGAAGGAGTACCGGTCCGCGGCCGACCTGCTGGACATGATCGCGTCGGGCCGGTCCGCGGCGACGCTCTGGCGGCGCATCGGCGACCGGCTGCGGGTGGCCGGCGACGCCGACGAGCGGGTGGTCGAGGCCTACGGCCGCGCACTGGCCGCAGCAGGCATCCGAGGGGCGGTGCCGCTCCCTCCRCGGCGGTGAAGGTTACCGGACCGTGTCTACCCCGGTGTTGTCCGCGTCATTGCGCCCACGACATCACCCTGGGGACCATCTGGGGTGTACCGGAAACTCCGGTGCTCCCTCTGGAAGGTCCCCTCATGAAGAAGCTCGCCATCGCGCTCACCATCGCCCTCGCCGCCGTGACCGGCATCGCGGGCGCCGCAGCCGCCACTCCCGACACCCAGGTGCTCTCCGCGCCCTGCTGCAAGATGTGAGTCGCGGGACCGCGGCCGGCGCTCAGGCCGCCCGCGTGTACAGGGCGGTCCAGGTCTGCGGGCCGCCGATGCCGTCGACGTCCAGCCCGTTCGCCTGCTGGAACGCCTTGAGCACGGCCGACGTCTGCGGTCCGTGGATGCCGTCGACGTCGATCGTGGCGCCCCGGTCGTGGAGCCGCTGCTGGTAGGCCTTGGTCGCTGCGCCCGACTGGCCCTGCTCCGTCGAGCCCGGGAACGCGGGCACCAGGGCGGCCGCGGCTTTGCTGACCGGGCCCAGGATCCCGTCCTGGACCAGGCCGGCGGCCAGCTGGAACGCCTTCACGGCCGGCGTCGGATCGGTCACCCCGTCGACCGGTCCGGTGTAGAAGCCGAGGCCGTGCAGGATCGTCTGCACCTCCTGGCGCGCCGGGTCGGCGGTCTGGGGCGTCACCGATCCCTCGAAGATCGTCACGAAGCCGACGACGTTCGCCTTGCGCACCTTCCGCGCGCAGACGTTGCCGTTGTACTGCGAGCCGTTCACCTTGGCCGAGGTGTTGCCCTCGATCGTGGTGAGCGTGCCGTCGGCGTTCACGGTCTCGACGATGCCGACGTGGCACACCGGCGGGGTGCCACGGCCGTTCTTCGACACGGTCGGCCACATGAACAGGATGAGGTCGCCGGGGTGCGCGTCGGTGGTCTTCCACTTCCCGCGGTCCTTGCCCCACTGGACGATGTTCGGGGTCCAGCCGGTGGCGGGGCCGTCGGTGATGCCTGCCTTGCGCAGCACCCAGCACGCGAAGTAGCCGCACCAGGCCGCGTTCGCCGGGGCGCCCCAGTACTGCTTGAACTTGCTGCCCCCGATCGTGCCCAGCTCCGCGCGGGCGATCCCGAGGGCCGTCCCGGCGGGGGAGACGTAGTCGTACTGGTACCCGGGGCCGCCCGGGGCCTCCGGCGGGGCCGGCGGGAGGATCGGCTCGCGGGTCTGGCCGATCCCCAGCGGGTCGAGGACGTCGACGGCGGGATCGGGGTCGGCGGCGAACGTCTCGACCGGGATCGTGTCGTTCTCGACGAGGACGCCGGGTGGCATCTCGTCGGCCGGCGCGACGCTCAGCGGGCCTGTGGCCTGCACTGCTGTGACGGCCGGCGTGATGCTCGGCGATACCTTGTCGTCCATCGCTCGACTCCTGTGTGCTCGATACGTCCGTCTTCCTCCAGGAGCCCCGTGATCGTCAAGGGATACAGAAGATCTGTCACGGAGACACAGACGTCGCACAGGCGTGAAAATCCACCCCCGGGATTCACCCGGACGGGCTGCCTGGACGTTTGACCAGCACCACATTCGTGCCGCACACTCGTTCTGACGGTGCGCATCGCCTGCCCCCTGCGCGGTGCGCACCGTTTCAACGTCCGAGAGCGGGACGGGTCCCCTGACCCGTCCCGCTCTCCGTTTTTCGCGGTGTGTCGCGCGACGGCGCGCCATGCCCGGGATCACGCGGCCGCGCGGTTAGCGTTCCCAGGGTGACCGTCCCCGTGCGCACCACCGGCCCGGGACCCGACCAGGCTCCTGAGACCGGCGCAGACCCCACCGACCGCCCGGTGCTCGTCGAGCCACCGACACCCGCCGAGGTCCTCGAGGGGGCTGTCGCCACCTGGCGCGCGGCACTCGTCGAGGCCGCAGGTGGGTCGACCCTGGTCGACGTCGAGCTGCTCGGCGAGGCCGCCCTCGACCTGACCGCGGCGCACCCGTCGGGCATCTCGCAGCTGTTCGCCGGCCGCGAGACGCGTCTGTCCAACCTGGTCCGCGAGGGCTCGGCCCTGTCCACCGCGCGGCGTCGCGCCCGGGCCGTCAGCGCCCGCGCGGCGGTCTACGCGCAGCGCTACGGCATCGCCCCCACGTCGCTGGCCATCGGCGTCGCCACGTGGACCGAGCGCACCACCCCCGACATCGCGAGCGACGACGTCGCCGCCCTCGCCACGGTGACGCGCCAGCGCACGCCCGACGGCGAGCAGCCCGCCGACGCCGCACCGCGCACCGTCCGCGCCCCCGTCCTCCTGCGCCCCGTCACCCTCAAGGCCCGTGGCTCCGGCGAGAGCGACTACGAGCTCGCCCTCGAGCCGTCGCTCGAGGTCAACCCCGTCCTGGCGCGGGCCCTGCGGTCGCGCGGCGCGCTGCTCGACCCCGGTGCGGTCGCGCGCGGCACGTTCACCACCGACGGCTTCGACCCGCGCGGGGCCCTGCAGCGGCTCACGTCGCTGGGGGAGGCCGTGCTCGACGACTTCTCGATGAGCGAGCGCGTCGTCGTCGGCACCTTCGTGCACCCCGGCCAGATCCTCGTCGACGACCTCGACAACCTCTCCGGCACGCTCGAGCGCCACGAGGTGGTCGCGGCGCTCGCGGGTGTCGACGAGTCCCGCGCGCGCCTGCGCCGCACGCTGCCCGCGCCGGTCCGGGGCGACCGCGACCCMGGGCTCGAGCGCGGCGTCGGCGACCTCGACCCGGCCCAGCAGCACGTGCTCGACATGGTGGCCACCGGCACGCACCTGTTCGTCGACGCCCCCGCCGGCGCCGACGTGACCGGGACCCTGGCGGCCCTCGTCGCCGACGCCGCCGCCACCGGCCGGACGGTGCTGTACGTCCCCGGCCACCGCCGCGCGGCCACCGCGCTCGCGGACCGGCTCGGTGCGCTCGGCCTGGGAGACCTGCTGCTCGACGTCGCCCCCGACGCGGGCTGGCGCTCCGCCATCGCGCGACGCCTGCTCGGCGCGATGACCCTCGAGGCCCCGACGGTCGACACGCACGGCGTCGGCGCGCTGCGCGGGGAGCTCGTCGCCACCCGCGAGCGCCTGCGCTCCTACGTCGACGCGCTGCACGCGGAGCGCGCGCCGTGGGGGGTGTCGGCCTACGACGCCCTGCAGCAGCTGGCCCGCCTGACCTCCGCCCGCCCGACGCCCAAGACGACCGTGCGGCTGACGCCGGACGTCGCGCGCGTGCTCGACGCCACCCGCCGCGCCGACCTCACGGCCGACCTGGTCCGTGCCGGGGAGCTGGGTGCGTTCCGCGTCCGGCCGGTCGACACCCCCTGGTACGGCGCGGACCTGCGCACGCGTGCCGACGCCGACAACGTGGTGCGCCGGCTCGCCCGCCTGCTCGACTCGACCCTGCCGTCGCTGATCGAGCGGACGTCGCAGGTGGCCGTCGAGACCGGGCTGACGCAGGCGGCCAGCGTGGTCGCGTGGGCCGAGCAGCTGTCGATGCTGGACGGCGTGCGCGCCGCGCTCGACGTGTTCCAGCCGATCGTCTTCGAGCGCACCGCCGCCGACCTGGTCGCCGCCACGGCGACCAAGGAGTGGCGCGCCGAGCGCGGCCTCGACATGGGCTACTGGCTGCGGCGCCGGCTGCGCAAGCAGTCGAAGGACATGGTGCGGCCCGGCCGACCGGTGGCGGACCTGCACTCCGCGCTGCTCGAGGTGCAGGCGCAGCGCGAGACCTGGCAGGCGCACTGCCCGTCCGGCGGGTGGCCGCGGCTGCCCGACGGCCTCGAGCACATCGAGGAGGAGTTCGCCGCCGTGCGTGCCGACCTCGACGCCCTCGACGAGGTGCTGGCGACGACCCCCGCCGGCGCCGGCCTGTCGACGCTGCCGTTCGCGGCCCTCACCGAGCGACTGACCCGGCTGCGGTCGGACACCGACGCGCTCACCGACCTGCCCGACCGGACCGGTCTGCTGCACCGCCTGCGGTCCGCAGGCCTGGGCGCGCTGGTCGACGACCTGGCCACGCGCCGCATCGACCCCGCGCTCGCGCCCGCCGAGCTGGACCTGGCCYGGTGGAGCACGGTCATCGAGCAGATCCTCGGCGAGGACCCGGCGCTCGCCGGCTACGACGGGGCCGCCCTCGGCGCGCTCTCCGCGCAGTACGCCACGCTCGACCGCGCGCACGTCGCCAGCCTGTCCGCCCCGGTGCTCGGCGCCGTCGTCGGCCACGTCTCGCACGCCCTGCGCCAGCACCGCGAGCAGTCCGAGGCGCTGTTCGCCGACCTCATCGAGGAGCGCCTGACGTCCCTGCGGGAGACCGTCGTGCGGCACCCCGACGTCACCCGCCGGCTGCGGCCGGTCATCGCCGCCAGCCCGATGCTCGTCCCGCAGGTGCTGCCGCCGACGCGCACGGTCGACCTGGTCGTCATCGACTCCGCCGCGCACCTGCCCGTCGAGGTCGCGCTCGCCGCGGTCGCCCGCGGTCGCCAGGTCGTCGTCGTCGGCGACGCCCGGTGCGCGTCCGGCAGCGCGGTCCGCGAGCTCGCCGACGTGCTGCCGTCCGTCGCCCTGCGCGCCGACTCCTCCCGCCGCGACCCGTACCTCACSGCGTTCCTGGCGGCCCACGGCTACGSCGGKGTGCTGCGKCCGACGCCCCTGCCGCAGCACCKGCCSCTGGTSRMCCTCGACRTCGTCGACGGCACCGGSATGCCCGACCGCGAGTCGGGGTCCGTCGACTCCACGCGCGAGGAGGTCGAGCACGTCGTCGAGCTGGTGCTCACGCACGCGCTCCTGCGCCCCGACGAGTCGCTGGCGGTCATCACCGCGACCTCCACGCACGCCGAGGCCGTCCGCGAGTCCGTCCTGACCGAGGTGCGGGGCAACCCGGCGCTCGCCGCGTTCTTCGACTCCGGCCGGACCGACCCCTTCGTGGTCACCGACCTGCCGAACGTCGCCGGGCTGCGCCGCGAGGCGATCATCCTGTCGCTCGGCCTCGGCCGGACCCCGCACCGGCGCGTGCTGCACACGTTCGGACCGATCTCCGCGCCCGGCGGCGACGCCCTGCTGCTCGACGCCCTCGGCTCGACGCGCCACCGCCTCACCGTGGTGTCCTGCTTCGCGGCCGACGACCTCGACGCCGAGCGCGTGCGCGGCGCCGGACCCCGCCTGCTGTCGGACCTGCTCGCCTTCGCCGCCCGCCGCGGCGCCGGCCTCGACGTCACGGATCTCGTGACCGCGCCGGAGCCCACCGACCCTCTGCTGCGCTCCCTGGCTGCCGCGACGGCCGCCGCCGACCAGGCGCTGGCCGCCGCCCACGAGCCCGACCGGCTGCTGCTCGACCTCGCCGAGCGGCTCTGGAAGCACGGCCTGCTCGTCGAGGCCGACCACGGCATCCCCGGCGGCGACCGGATCCCGCTCGTCGTCGGCCACCCCGACCTGCCCGGCGAGATGCTCGTCGCCGTCCTCACCGACGACGAGTCCTACACCGCCGAGCCCAGCGTCCGCGTCCGCGACCGCCTCACCGCCGACCGCCTCGAGCGCGTCGGGTGGAGCGTCGTCCGCGTCTGGTCCGCCGCCGCCTTCATGGACCCGCAGGCCGAGGTCGACCGCATCCGCCGGGCCGTGCACGCCCGCGTCCCCGCGCCCGCCGCCCCCCGCAGCGCCCCGCTGCACCTCGGGCTGATCGAGGAGGCCGACGAGGCCGAGGACCTGCCGACCGCGTCCGGGTCTCCCGCGCCCGCGGCACCCGCGACCGGTGCGTGGTCGACCGTGGCGGTGATCGACGACGACGCGACGGCCGACTCGCCCGCACCCGGTGCGGACGCCGCTGCTCCTGCTGCTGACGCTTCGGCCGCCGCGTCCGAGGTCACCGGCGACGCCGAGCCCGCGCAGCCCGCCGCCATCGTCCTGGCCGACATCGTCCTGGATGCGGCTGGTGTCGCCCAGGCGACCGACTCCTCGGCGCCGGAGCACGTCACCGACGCAGACCCGGGCGGCGAGGCTCCGACTTCCGCGACCACCGAGGCTGCCTCCGCGGCGTCGACAGCTGCCGACCCGTCGCAGAACACCGCGACCGTCACGAGCGCCGAGACCGCGGACGACGGGCCGGACGACCCCCGGCCGCCCAGCCGTCCGCTCCAGCTGGCCCTCGCGGTGCCCACGCGGCAGCGCCCGGACGTCCGCCGCGGCCTGCCGATCGGCGCCTACAGCGACGACCAGCTCGACGAGCTGGTCACGTGGCTGCAGTCCGACGAGCAGGAGCGCACCCGCGAGCAGCTGGCCGCGGCTCTGCGCGACGAGCTCGGCATCACGCGGCGCTCGTACCGCATCGACACGGCGGTGCGCAGCGCGATCGCCCGCGGGATGCGCTGACGCGTCCGTTCCCGTCGGCGCCCGCCACGGCGGGTCGTCGGGCGCTGCGGCGCGACGGTGCGGGCGGCGGGAGTGGGATCATCGGGGCATGACCGCGACCGACCGCCCCGACGGTGCCGCGCCGACGCGCAGGTCGCGGCGGGTCGTCCGGCCGGCCGGGACGGTCGGGGGCGACGACGCCAACCTCGTGTCCACCCACCCGGCGCCGCCCGCTGCCACCCCCACGCAGGCGACCGCCCCCGTCACGCCGACCCCTGAGCCGGTGGTCCCGGGACGGGCCTTGGACGACTCGGACGTCGGGTGGGGGGACCGGGAGCCCGGTTCCAACGACGACCGGCTCAGCCAGGACAAGCCCCCGCACTGGTAGGCCCGTCGATGGTGCCGGTGTGCCCGTGTCGGTGCCGTGCGCGATGATCGCTGCTGCTCGGATGCTCGAATCGAAGGAGAACACGTCCATGGCCGAGGTACTGCTCTTCCATCACGCGCAGGGGCTGACCACCGGGGTGCAGGAGTTTGCCGACCGGCTCCGCGCGGCCGGTCACACCGTGCACGTGCCCGACCTGTACGACGGCCATGTCTTCGACGACCTGGAGTCGGGGATCGGGTACGCGGACGAGGTCGGGTTCGGCACGGTCATGGAGCGGGGGCGGCACACCGTCGACTCGCTGCCGGACGGGGTCGTCTACGCGGGGTTCTCCCTCGGCGTGCTCCCCGCGCAGATGCTCGCCCAGACGCGTCCGGGCGCCAAGGGCGCGCTCTTCTTCCACTCCTGCGTGCCGACGTCCGAGTTCGACACCCCGTGGCCCGCCGGCGTGCCGGTGCAGATCCACGGCATGGACAACGACCCGTTCTTCGTCGGCGAGGGTGACATCGACGCGGCGCGGGCGCTGGTCAAGGAGGCGAAGGGCAGCGCCGAGCTGTTCCTCTACCCGGGCGACGAGCACCTCTTCGCCGACAGCAGCCTGCCCTCGTTCGACGCGTCCGCGGCCGAGCTGATGACGGAACGCGCCCTGGCCTTCCTGACCGCGATCCGGTAGCCGACGCCCGCGGCTCAGGCAGGCGGCCGCGTCGTGCCGGCGGGCGGGATGGACGGCGGCGGGTCCGCGCGGGGGTGGGGGACGTCCGGCGCCCCGGTGCCCGCGTCATTGGCGATCGCGGGCGTGAGGCGGCTGGCCAGCAGGTCGCGGATCTCCTGCAGCAGCAGGATGTCCTCCGACGGGGCGGCCGGCTCGTCCTCGATGCCACGCTTGCGCCGCGCCGCGAGCGCGTTGAGCGGGAGCACGATCAGGAAGTACACCGCGGCCGCCGTCAGCAGGAACGTCAGCAGCGCGTTGAGGATGGTGCCCACGCTGATCGGCGCGGCATCCGGGTTGTCGCCCCAGGTGTAGGGGCCGATGTCCCAGAGCTGCGTGAGGTCCGGTGCGCCGAAGATCCAGCCGATGAGCGGGCTGATGAAGGCGTCCTGGATCGCCTTGATGACCCCGCCGAACGCGGCGCCGATGACGACACCGACGGCCAGCTCGATCGCGTTGCCCCGCGAGATGAAGTCCTTGAAACCCTGGAGCACCTTGGCCGTCCCGGTCAGTCCGCGGCCTGCCCCGCGCACTCCGGCGGCGATCTTGTCCGTCACGTTGCCCCTCGAGATGGCTGGTCGGGTGGAGCCCTGGCGATCGCTCGATCATGGCACGACCACGGCGGACAGCAAGGCGGAGGCGGCGGCACCGGCCAGCGCGGGGGCCTCCGCCGGCGCCACGGCGAGCAGCACGGGCACGGAGGTGTCGCCGGACCCCCCGAGCCCGAGTGCGCCCGCCCCGGCGGCCCGGTGGGCGACCGGCAGCACGAGCGCCCTGGTCGCGACCACGGTCCCCGGACCGCCTTCCGCGGTCGCCGCCAGCACGTCCACGCGGACCCCTGGCGAGAGCAGGCCGGCGACGGCAGGATCGGCCAGTCGGACGGTCGCGACGACGGTCCCGGGCGGGCCGCGCACGTCGTCGGCCGCGAGGAGGCCGGCCAGCACCGGGACGCCGGCGGCCAGCGGGACGGCGGCGGACGCGCCCACGACCGAGCCGGGATCGGTGACGGCGCCGTCCGGTGCGAGCGCCACCGGCACCCGCACCACGCGCACGTCCGCACTGGTCAGCGTGGTCCCCGCCGGGATCTCGCGGGCGGCCACGACGAGCGCGGACGTCGGCGGGTCGGGCGGTCGCAGCGCCTGCGCCGTGCAGCCCGCGGCGATCCCGAGGCACACGGCGGCGACCAGGAACCGTGCGCGCCACAGCCCGATGCGCAGCGCGAGCGCGAGCGGTCGGCGGTGGCGCGAGAGGGGCGGTGGGCGGCCGGCCAGCAGGCGAGGGTGCATGCCGGGACGCTAGGTCGCTGCGACGGCGACAGGGTCGGCCGGGCGCGGACTGTGGACCGCCACCGTGCACGGAGGGCTGTGGGCGGCTCGACGGCCAGGGGGCATCGCCACGAGCGCGGCGCGGACCCGGACCATCGGCCCTCCGGACGGCCCCCACGACGAGCGCGGAGCCGACCAGGCCGTCGGCCCCACAACGAGCGCGGCGCCCCTCACCGTGTGGTGAGAGGCGCCGAAGGCTCAGAGCGCGTCGGTCAGGACGACGCGGCAGGCTTCGCGGCGGCGGGCGCGGGGCTCGAC
>NZ_JBFULZ010000101.1:0-14552 GCF_054049635.1 Cellulomonas sp. P5_C6
GGCTGACCTTTCCAGGTCGAGCCGATCGAGTGCGCGGCGTCCTCGAGAAACAGAAGGTCGTGTTCCCGGGCTAGCGCCTGAAACGCGTCCGGACTTGCGGGCATGCCGGCATAGTCAACCGCCGCGACAACGCGAGTCCGGTCGGACAGCGCGTCGCGGGCCGCCTCGACGTCCAAGTTCCCCGTGTCCGGCTCGACGTCGGCGAAGACGACCGTCGCACCGAATAGGGCCGCGGTGGCGGCCGTCGCGACAAAGGTCAGCGGTGTGGTCACGACTTCGTCGCCGGGCCCGACTCCAGCCGCCGCGTATGCCACGTGCAGGGCGGCGGTCCCCGAAGTCACACTGACCGCGGCGGTGCCTCCAGCAACGGCGGCGAGCCGGCGCTCGAATGCGTCAACGGCCGGTCCCGTCGTCAACCAGTCACTTCGCAGCGTGGCCACCACGGCCTCGACGTCTGCCTCGTCGATTGACTGTCGTCCGTAGGGCAGCATTCGGGGGTCCTCAGGCATATCGGGCGACGAGGTCGCGCAGCTCGTCCGGCGAGAGCCAGAGGTCGTTGGAGTCGGAGCGGTACGTCCAGCCGTCGTCGACGGGCGACCCGTTCTCGGGCGGCGTGTAACCCCACCCAGCGACGTAGGGCATGACGACGTAGCGATCATCCAGTCGAAGGGTGCGGCGCGAGTCGTCCGGCGCGATCATCTCCTCGTGCAACTTTTCGCCCGGACGGATGCCGATCTCGTGCATTCGAGCGCCCGGCGCGACGGCCTGCGCAAGGTCTGTGACCTTCATGCTCGGGATGCGCGGAACATAAAGTTCACCACCCTGCATCATGGCGAACGAGTCGACGACGAACTTCACGGCCTGGGGCAACGTGATCCAGAATCGAGTCATCCGCATGTCTGTGATGGGCAGCGATGCGCCCTCCGCCGCGAGTCGGCGGAAGACCGGGATGACGGATCCACGTGATCCCATCACATTGCCATACCGGACGACGCTGAAGCGCGTCTCGTAAGCAGCTGCATAATTGTTTCCCGACACGAACATCCGGTCGCCGCAGAGTTTGGTCGCGCCATATAGATTAATCGGACTCGAAGCCTTGTCCGTTGAGAGCGCGACAACCTTCTTCACACCTGTGTCGATCGCGGCGTCGATCACGTTCTGTGAGCCCTGGACATTTGTCTGGACGAACTCAAACGGGTTGTACTCAGCGGTGTCTACCTGCTTGAGGGCGGCAGCGTGCACCACGTAGTCAACGCCGTGCATCGCGCGCGTCAGGCGGGCGCGATCGCGGATGTCGCCGAGGAACCATCGGATGCGAGGATCGTCACCGAACTGCTGGCGAACTTCGTACTGCTTGAGTTCGTCGCGACTGAAGACCACGATCCGGCGAGGGTCGTGGTTGTCGAGGATCTCCCGGAGGAATGCCTTTCCAAAAGAGCCGGTTCCTCCGGTCACGAAGATCGATGCACCGGCAAAGATGGACATACAGGTAACTCCAGTGGAATCGGGCTCGCGGGCTCGGCGCTCATCGGTGAACTGCGCCTGATGAGATAGAGCATCATGTCACAGTGAGTGTGAAGTCTCAGACCCCGACCAGGGCAGATCGTCGCGTCGTCGCGATCATCCAGGCACGAGCGAGTTCGTCGCGCCTCCCCGGCAAAGTCCTTCTCCCGCTTGGGAGTCACTCGGTACTTGCCCGCGTCGTCCGCGCGGCCAGGGAGGCCGTTGGGCTCGACGATATCCTCGTTGCGACGTCGGACGACCCGAGTGATGACGTCGTAGCCGAACATGCGGAGGCCCTAGGTGTGTCGGTTGTTCGTGGTTCGCTCGACGACGTTCTAGCGCGGTTCGTGCTGGCGGCGGACGTGGCTCACGCCGATGCGATCGTTCGGCTCACCGCGGATTGTCCGATGCTCGATCCCTCTCTTATCTCGCAGGTCGTCGCGGTCTGGCGCGCCGACCCTTTGCTTGACTACGTCGCGACGACCCTTGTGCGCACACTCCCGCGCGGGCTGGACGTCGAGTTGCTGTCCCGCCCGGCGCTCGACTCGGCCGCGGCCCGGGCTCAGGGTCATCATCGAGTGCATGTCACCTCCGTCCTCTACGCGGTACCCGGCGAGTACCGGACCCTTGGGATAGTCGCCTCGCCGGACTCGCACGACCTCCGAGTCACCCTCGACACTCCGGCCGATGCCGCTCTCCTCTCCGCGCTTGTGGCCGAGCTCGGCGACGAACCTGCAAGCTGGCGCGATGTAGTCCACCTCCTCCGTCGACGGCCCGACTTGGTGGCAATGAATGCTGACGTTCGGCAGAAGTCGCTTGAGGAGGCTTGATGCACCTCGTCCTTCGATGCGACGCCGCACCCGACCAAGGCGTGGGACACGTCGTGCGCAGCCTGGCTATCGCTGAAGCAGCGATTCAGCGGGGATGGCAAGTGACGATGTCAGGGTCGGTCGACGTGGAACTGGCACGGGGGTTTGTTGACGATCTCGGGGTGCCGGTCGTCCCGCCGCCGTTGGCATCGTCAGAACTGATCGAGCAGGCTGTGGGTCTCGGCGCGGACGTTCTGCACATCGACAGTTACGCGGTCGAACGCTCGGTGCGGCCTGGCTCGGCCAACGTGCTCGTCTCATCGGTCGAGGACGGGACTTTCGGGCGTCGGCCGGCCGATGTGGTCATCGACCCCACCCCTGGCGCGGAGTCGGATGGTCGACCGGATGACGGCTCCGGGCGGGCCCTGCTCGGCGTGAGATACGGGCCGATGCGCTCCTCGGTGCGCCGGCTTCGAGCGGTGGCGCCGCCTGGGGCGAGCGGAGTACTCGTCGTGATGGGCGGCACCGACCCATTCGGGGCCACCACCGACGCCGTCAGGCTGGCAGCGAAGGGCGGTGCGCACTTCATCACCGTGGTGTCGAGTGTCGTCGACTCGAATGCGCTCGCCGAAGCGGCTGGAGGAGCGGAGGTCCGTGTGTTGGGCCCTCGTCGCGACTTGCTGGACATTGCCCTGGAGCACGAACTTGTGGTGACAGCTGCTGGGACGTCGGTGTGGGAGTTCGCCGCCATCGGCGTGCCGACGGCGATGATTTGCGTGACCGCCAACCAGCTCCGGGGTTATGACGCGGCCATGCGATGCGGCATCGCCGTCGGGCTCGGATCATTGGAGCAGGTTCGATCTTCTGAGTTCGCAGGGACCGCCTTCGTTTCCGAACTCATCTCGGATCCGGGGCGTCGTGCCGGGCTTTCGGCGAGCTCGCGCCAGCTGGTCGACGGCGACGGTGCTTCCCGGATCCTCGACGCGTGGACGGCGCTACTGGGTGATGCCGACGGAGTTCAAGTGCGGCGCGCGCGCCAAGACGACGGCGACCTCTTGCTCGAGTGGCGAAACGACCCCGCGAGTCGATCGGCATCGCGTGCCACCGGCGAGGTCAACCGCCGAGAGCACGACGCATGGTTCGCTGCCATTCTCAGCGACCCTGATCGGCTCCTTCTTGTCGCCGAGCACGGCGGGGTGCCCGTGGGGACCGTGCGCTTCGACAAGGAGGCGCCCGAGGTTGTGGAGGTCTCGCTGACATTGGCCCCGGTCGCGCGAGGCCGGGGGCTGGGACGCCTGGTCCTGTCCGCCGGGGAGGCGTATTTGCGCGGCCGGCCGGGGGCGATGCCGAGTATCCGTGCGTGCATCAGGCCAGAGAACGAAGCCTCCGTCCGACTCTTCGTCGCCGCCGGCTATCGCCCAATCCGCGAGACTCGGAAGGATGGATTGCTCACATTCCACCGACCGTGAGCWATCCAGATCAGATGAGGTCCCACGTCAGCGGGGTGCCTCGGGTCGCATCCGTCCGGAACGTGCGGCCCAGAACTGTGTCGAGGTAGACGGGCTCGAGCCCTCCCCCAGGCCGAATGGACCGCACGTTGGCCGCCGTGACGGGGTCGCCCGCACGGACGTCGGAAACCACGAACAAGGAACGTCGTAGTCRCCGGCTCTCGGTCTCACCTGCGGTCGGCTGGAGACGAACCTCGCCGACCGCCAGCCACGCTCGCTCCGTCTCCTCGACCAACGCCCGCAACTCATGTGGCTCGAGTGAGAAGTCCGAATCAACTCCGCCGTCAGCTCGAGCAAGGGTGACGTGCTTCTCGACGAGGCATGCTCCCAGGGCGACGCCGGCCACGGCTGCCCCAATGCCGGGTGTGTGGTCCGACAGGCCGACGACGACATCGAACGTGTCCCTGATGACTGGGATGGAGCGCAGGTTGGACTCCGCCGGTGACGCCGGATACGACGAGGTGCAAGCCAGAACGACCACGTCCTCGTTGCCTTCGGCGCGGATTGTCCGCACGGCGAGGTCGATATCCGCGACATCTGCGGCCCCGGTGGAGAGGATCACGGGCTTCCCCGTCCGCGCGACCCTGCGGAGCAGCGCGATGTCTCCGATCTCCAGCGATGCGATCTTGTAGACGGGGGCGCCCAGGTCCTCAAGGAGGTCGACCGCGGTGTCGTCGAAAGGACTCGAGAAGGCGACAAGCCCTCGCTCGCGGGCCCGCTCGAAGATCGGGGCGTGCCATTCCCAGGGTGTGTGAGCTTCGTTGTAAAGCTGGTACAGGTTCCTACCGCCCCACAGGTCGTGTCCTTCCGAGACCTGGAAGGCCGGAGTGTCGACGTCGAGGGTGATGGTGTCTGCTGTGTAGGTCTGCAGCTTGACGGCCTGGGCGCCTGAGTCCGCGATGGCATCGACGATCGACAAGGCTCTGCCCAAGTCGCCGTTGTGGTTGCCGGACATCTCGGCGACGACGAAAGGTCGGTGAGCCGTGCCCACGCCGTGGTCGCCGATGTGGACGGATCGATCGAGAGTCATGTGCGCCTTTCGCGGCAGCGGCCAGTGCCGTCGGTGCGCAGCCGTTGGATTCGGCTCGCGCGGACAAGGGTAAGCCGCCAGACGCATTGACACGGATCGCGTTCGAGGGCGACCCCGGTCAGTCGAGCAGGGTCGGTGCAGCAAGGTCACCGCTCGACACGACCTTCGTCGGGCGAACGGTGAGGGCGCTGCGAAGGACCGCGATTCCGATCACTCCACCCATTGTGTTCGCGACGACGTCGCGAACGTCAGCGACCCGGCTGGGCAAGAACAGGCCTTGTGCGATCTCGATCGCGATCGAGACGCACGCGGCGAAGACGACAACCTGCCACCAACGTCGCTTTGGCCAGAGCCGACCCACGAGTACTCCGAACGGCACGAACATGACGATGTTCGCGACAAACTCCACGCCGTTGTATGTGACATCGATGCCGTGCGCGTTGAGCCAAGTGACCGCTGCGCGCACGAAGCCGAGCGTCTCGTCCGGCGCCGGCGCGGGGGAGAGGGTGATCGCGGCCACCGCCGCGAGATACACGACGAAGAGGGCGAACACCACCCGTCGCCCCCGAGGTATCACCCGCATCGGGCCAGGTTATGCGACGTTTCGGACGATATAGTCGGCGCTTCCTGATACCACCTGGAGTGATATCTCGTGCGTCTCTCAGTCATCGGTTGTGGGTACCTCGGCGCGGTTCACGCCGCCAGCATGGCCCAGCTCGGACACGACGTCATCGGCATCGACGTCGACCTGCGGAAGGTCGAGGCGCTACGCGCAGGGCGTGCTCCGTTCTTCGAGCCCGGGCTGCCTGAGCTCCTGACAGCGGTCGGTGCGACCGGTCGGTTGACCTTCAGCACGGACATCGCCGACGCCGCCGGCGCGGACGTCCACTTCATCTGTGTGGGCACGCCGCAGGTGCACGGCGAGTTCCGGGCGGACCTCACGTACGTGAACGCGGCGGTCGAGGCGCTCCTGCCGCACCTGCGGTCTGGCGACGTCGTCGCCGGCAAGTCGACCGTTCCCGTGGGGACCGCCGAGGCTATCGCCGAGGCCATCTCGGCAACGGGGGCCGTTCTCGTGTGGAACCCCGAGTTCCTGCGCGAAGGGTTCGCGGTCGAGGACACCTTGCACCCGGACCGTCTCGTCTACGGCCTGCCGACGGACGAGGACGGCGAGCCGACCTCGGAGGGCAGCAAGGCTCGTTCCGTGCTCGACGAGGTGTACGCCACCCCGTTGTCCGAAGAGACACCGCTGGTCGTCACCGACTACGCGACCGCACAGCTGGTCAAGGTGGCCGCGAACTCGTTCCTGGCCACCAAGATCTCCTTCATCAACGCCATGGCGGAGCTGTGCGAGTCGACGGGGGCGGATGTCACGCGGCTGGCCGATGCGATCGGATACGACGCGCGGATCGGTCGCAGGTTCCTCAACGCCGGTCTCGGCTTCGGCGGGGGCTGCCTGCCCAAGGACATCCGAGCCTTCATGGCGCGGGCGGGTGAGCTCGGCGTGAGCGATGCCTTGTCCTTCCTCCGTGAGGTCGACTCCATCAACATGCGCCGGCGGGTCCGGATGGTCGACCTGGCGCGTGAGGTGTGCCACGGATCGATCGTCGGCCGTCGTGTCGCGGTGCTCGGTGCCTCGTTCAAGCCAGACTCTGACGACGTTCGTGACTCTCCGGCGCTCTCGGTCGCGGCGCAGATGCAGCTTCAGGGTGCGCACGTGACAGTGACCGATCCCCAGGCTGTTGCGAACGCTCGGGCCAAGTGGCCGGACCTGCACTTCGCCGACACCGCTCTCGAGGCTGCAAGGGATGCGGACGTCGTCCTTCTTGCGACCGAGTGGGAGGAGTACCGCGACATCGAGCCGGACGCCCTTGCTGCCGTGGTCGCGCACCGCCGCATCCTTGACGGTCGCAACGTGCTGCACCCCGCGACGTGGCGCGCCGCCGGCTGGACCTATCGCGCGCTGGGGCGTCCCTGACCGTGCCACGCAGGGCTGGCTGGGCTCGTGGCGGCGGGCGTCGTGCTCGCCGCGGTCGCGATCTACCTGGTTCAGCGCCCGTCCGGAACGGCGCTGCAGCCGTGGTCGGCCGACGGAGCTGACCCGACCGCGTACGCGGCCGAGCTCGTCTCCGAGAACCTGGTCCGCGCCGCCGCGACCCCGCACGACGTGGTCGACGCCTGGCTGGGTTCGTCGGGCCATCGCGCCAACCTGCTCGACCCGACGCTCCAGCAGGTCGGCATCGGCTGCCTGYTCGACGGCGACGAGATGCGCTGCTCGCAGGTGTTCCTCGGGAGCTGAGAACTTTCATTACGCAAGGTAATGATCTAAGGTAACAACATGCCCACCCCCCGCGACCTCGCCGGCGATCTCCGCATCGCCATCGGCCGTGCGTCGCGCCGCATCCGCGCGGAGCGGGGCGAGGCCGGCCTGACGGACCCGCAGTTCACGGTCCTCGCGTGGCTCACCAAGGAGGGTCCGCTGACCCCCGGCCAGCTGGCCGAGCGCGAGCGGATCCAGCCGCCCAGCATGACCCGCACGGTCAACTCGCTGGTGGAGCTGGGCCTGGTCGCCAAGGCGGAGCACCCGACGGACGGGCGGCAGGTCGTCGTGAGCCTCACCGACGACGGTGTCGCCGAGGTCCGCGAGACCCGCAGACGACGCGACGCCTGGCTGGCGGACCGGTTGGGCCAGATGAGCAAGGACGAGCGCACGCTGCTCGCCGACGCCGCCGAGCTCCTCCGGAGGATCGCCGCTTCATGAGTCCCACGTTCTCGTCGCTGAAGTTCCGGAACTACCGGCTCTGGTTCGCCGGGGCTCTCGTGGCGAACGTCGGCACCTGGATGCAGCGGGTGGCCCAGGACTGGCTGGTCCTCACCGAGCTCACCAACGAGTCCGGCGTGGCCGTCGGCATCACCACCGCGCTGCAGTTCGCGCCCGTGCTCTTCCTGTCCCCGTACGCGGGGCTGCTGGCGGACCGGGTGGACCGGCGCAAGCTCCTCATGGCCACGCAGGTCGGGCAGGGGATCCTCGCCGGCGGGCTCGGCGTCCTCGTGCTGTCCGGTCACGCGCAGCTGTGGCAGGTGTACCTGTTCGCGCTGGCCCTCGGCTGCGTGACCGCGATCGACGGGCCCGTGCGGCAGACGTTCGTCGCGGAGCTGGTCCCGGCGTCCAAGCTGTCGAACGCGGTCGGGCTGAACAGCGCGAGCTTCAACGCCGCCCGCCTGATCGGTCCGGGTGTCGCGGGGCTGCTCATCGCGGCCGTCGGCACCGGCTGGGTGTTCATCATCAACGCGGTGACGTTCGGCGCGACGATCTTCTCGCTGACCCGGATGCGCACCTCCGAGCTGAGCCCGATGCCGACGACGACGCGCGCCAAGGGGCAGCTGCGCGAGGGGCTGGCCTACGTCCGCGGGCGCAGCGACATCCTCGTCATCATGGTGGTCGTCGGCGTGGTGTCCACGTTCGGCCTCAACTTCCAGCTGACCAGCGCGATGATGGCGCGCACCGAGTTCGGCCGGGGCGCGGGGGAGTACGGGATCCTCGGGTCGGTGCTGGCCATCGGGTCGCTGACCGGGGCGCTGCTGGCCGCCCGGCGCGAGCGGCCGCGGGTGCGGCTGGTGATCGGGGCGGCGTTCGGCTTCGGCATCGCGACCGGCGTGATGGCCCTGATGCCCACGTACCTGTCGTTCGCGATCGCCTGCATCCCGGTGGGCCTGGCGTCGCTGACCATGATGACCGCCGCCAACGCGACCATCCAGATGAGCACCGACCCCGCCGTCCGGGGGCGCGTGATGGCCCTCTACATGATGGTGTTCCTGGGCGCGACGCCCATCGGTTCGCCCATCGTCGGGTGGATCGGTCAGACCTACGGCCCGCGCTGGGCCATCGGCATCGGGTCGATCACCGCGCTGCTCGTCGCCACCGGCGCCGCCCTGTGGGCGTGGAAGAAGTGGGACGTCACCGTGCGGTACCACGTGCGCAGCCGGCCCCACCTCGAGGTGGTCCACCCGCCGGTGCTCGACCGGCGCGTCGAGACCGCCGCCCGCCTCGGAGCCCAGGAAGCCGCGGACCGCCAGACCGCTGCATGAGGGTGAATAGCGCCGACAACCATGTCGGGCGCTATGTCCGACATGTCACGATCGCCGGGTGAGCGCGACCATCGACGAACCGGCGACGCCTCACGCGAGCCCGGACGACGAGCTCGACCCCGAACCGCGCCCGGGTCGGCGGCGCCACCGGACCGCCCGGCGCATCGTCGGCGGCATCCTCATCCTTCTCGCGCTCCTCTTCGTCGCCGGCTGCTGGCTGGTCTACCGCGGGCTGCAGGCGGAGGAAGCGCTGATGTCGGCGAAGTCCGTGTTCACGGACCTCAAGACGCAGCTCGACGCGGGCAACACGGCACAGATCGAGGCGAAGCTGCCGCAGGTCCAGAAGGACCTGGCGACCGCCCGCAAGGCGACGAACGACCCGGTCTGGCGCGTCGCCGAGATCGTCCCCGGCCTGGGCCCCAACCTCACCGCGGTCCGCGTGGTGTCCGTGTCGCTCGACGACGTCACGCGCGACGCACTGCCCGCGGTCGTCAAGCTCAACGACGTGCTCGAGACCCCGAGCGTGCGGACCGCCGACGGACGCATCGACCTGGCGCCCCTGGTCGCCGCCGGTCCCGCCGTCATCGCCGCCGCGGACAGCGCGCACACGGCCCAGGCCGCAGTGGCCACGATCGACGTCGACCAGCTGGCCGGGCCGCTGGTCGGACCGGTCGGCCAGCTCAAGGACGGGCTCGACCAGGTGACCGGTGCCCTCGACGCCGGCGCGCAGGTGGCCACGCTGCTCCCGCCGATGCTCGGCGCCGACGGACCGCGCACCTACCTGCTGGTCTCGCTGAACTCCGCCGAGCTGCGCAGCGCGGGCGGCATCGTCGGCGCGTTCGCGGTGCTGCACGCGGAGAACGGCGCCGTCACGCTCACCGACCAGCGCTCGACCATCGACCTCAAGGGCATCGACACCTCGATCCTGCCGCTCACCGACGAGGAGCTCGCCGTCGACACCGACCGGCTGGGCCGGTGGGTGCAGGACGCGGTGATCACTCCGGAGTTCCCGCGCAGCGCCCAGCTGCTCGCGGCCCGCTGGGAGCGGGACATGGGCCAGAAGGTGGACGGCGTCATCGCCGCCGACCCCGTGGGCGCCCGGTACGCGCTCAAGGCGACCGGTCCGGTGACCGAGCCCGGCGGGTCCAAGATCGACGCCGCGGACGTGCTGCAGGTGCTGCTGCGCGACTCGTACCGCAAGTACGCCGACCCGGCCGACGCCGACGGGTTCTACGCCGGGGTGGCCGCGTCGATCTTCAAGGCGGTCGGCGCCGGCCAGGGCGACCCGCACGGGCTCGTGTCCGCGCTCGCGAGGGCCGGCACCGAGGGCCGCATCCGGATCTGGTCGGCGAACCCGAAGGAGCAGGCGACGCTCGCCGGCACCACCGTCGGCGCCGCGTTCCTCACCGRGAAGTTCGGCGACGCCTCCGGGGTGTTCCTCAACGACGGCACCGCCGGCAAGCTCGACTACTACCTCAAGACGAAGCTCACCATCGAGGACCTGAAGTGCACGGGCGCCGACCCGACCGCGACGGTCCGGCTCGACCTCCAGTACAAGCCGCCGGCCGACGTCGCGTCGCTGCCGGAGTACGTGACCGGGACGGCCAAGACCGGGCTGCCCGCGGGCGACCTCGTGACCAACATCTCGGTCTACGCCCCCGTCGGGGCGCCCCTGCAGTCGCTGGGCCTGGGCGACGGCTTCGTCTCCGGCACCACCGCCACCGTCGCGGGTCGCGACGTCCAGGTGGTCACATCGACCCTGACGCCGGGGGCCACCGAGACTTACCGCGTCACCGTGCCCGTCCGGCACGGCGCCGTGTCCGTCTGGACCACACCCACCCTGACCAGCCCGGGCTTCGTCAGCGCCTCGTGCTGAGATCGGGTGAAACGGGCACTTCGGACTAAATCACCCACTGAAGCGACTGCTGATCGAGTCATCGCGGTCCACAATGAATCCGAAATGTCCGATTCCTAGACGGGGGCGATCCCATCATGGCCAGATTCATCCGCGGCGCGCTCGTCGCGCTCATCGCGGTCCTAGTAGGCCTCGGGGGCGCCCTGCCGTCCAACGCGGCAGCAGTTGACCCGTCGCCGGCGCCCAGCCCGGTCGTCTACGGCTGCCTGCAGCCGCAGGACGCGTACGGCGTGCCCCAGGTGTGCCAGCTCTCCGTCCACACGCTGACCCCGGTCTGCGACAAGGACGTG
Organism: Cellulomonas sp. P5_C6; assembly: GCF_054049635.1. Lineage (NCBI taxonomy): Bacteria > Bacillati > Actinomycetota > Actinomycetes > Micrococcales > Cellulomonadaceae > Cellulomonas > Cellulomonas sp. P5_C6. The sequence continues at coordinate 11,145 of NZ_JBFULZ010000101.1, forward strand.
CCGAAGCTCCGGTACGACATCAACGCCCAGGGAACGCCCAACACCAAGGTCACCATCACCTGGATCAACCCCACCGGTGGCCCGAACGTCGTCTACGCCGACCAGCCGCTCTCGGGCACGGTCCTCTGGCCGGGCGCCGTCGAGGGTCCTGACGGCCACGGCATCGACTGGCCGGGCTGGCGGCAGCTGCCCGACGGCACGTGGGTCGAGGGCGACGAGTTCGACTGGGTGCGCCCCAACGTGAACGTGCTGTTCCAGGTGAACCCGGAGGCGACCGTGACGGTGGCGTACCCGCCGTCGAGCCCGACCTGCCTCACCAACCCCCCGGACGAGGAGGAGGTGCTCGCCGACAACCCGGAGCCTGCCAGCAACTCCGAGGCGGCAGTCCTCTCCTCCACCGGGTCTGACGCCGGCCCGCTCGTGATCGCGGGTGCCGGACTCATTGTCGTCGGTGCTCTGGTCGTCGCGCTGGTGGCGATCGCCCGCCGCCGCCGCACGTCCTACTGAGCGGCTAGTCCGACGACAGGCGCCCGCCCCCCGTGCTGACCGCGGGGGGCGGGCGTCCGTCATTTTCGGGCTGGGCCCGTAAAGCTAGGAGAGCTGGTCCACCACGGAGTCGATGCACGCGGTGAGGGCCAGCACGTCGTCGGGCTCCACGGCGGGGTACATGGCGACGCGCAGCTGGTTGCGGCCCAGCTTGCGGTACGGCTCGACGTCGACCACGCCGTGGGTCCGCAGGACGCGCGCGACCGTCGGGGCCTCGATCTCGGGGTCCAGGTCGATGGTGCCGACGACGTTCGAGCGCAGCGCGGGGTCGGCGACGAACGGGGTCGCCCAGTCCCGCGAGTCCGCCCAGCCGTAGAGGTGCCCCGCCGACGTCGCGGTGCGCTGGGCGGCCCACGGCAGGCCGCCGTTGCCGAGGATCCAGTCGAGCTGCTCGGCCAGGAGCACGAGCGTCGCGACGGCCGGGGTGTTGAGGGTCTGGTCGAGCCGCGAGTTGCTCACCGCCGTGCTGAACGACAGCGACTCCGGGATCCAGCGCCCGCTCGCCTCGATCCGTTCGGCGCGCTCGACGGCCGCGGGGGAGGCGGCGGCGAGCCAGAGGCCCCCGTCGGAGGCGAACGACTTCTGCGGCGCGAAGTAGTAGACGTCGGTCTGCGCGACGTCGACGGCGAGCCCGCCGGCGCCGGACGTGCCGTCGACCACGACGAGCGCCCCCTGCTCGCGCGAGCCGGCCACCCGGCGCACGGGCGCGACGACGCCGGTCGACGTCTCGTTGTGCGGCCACGCGTAGGTGTCGACGCCGTCGGCGAGGACGGGCACCGCGACGCCGCCGGGCGCGACCGACGTGACCACGGGCTCGCCGATGAACGGTGCGCGGGTCGCGGCGGCCGCGAACTTGGCCCCGAACTCGCCGAACGTGCCGAACGCCGCGCGGTCCTCGATCAGGCACAGCGTCGCGACGTCCCAGAAGAGGGTGGAGCCCCCGTTGCCCAGCACGATCTCGTAGCCGTCCGGCAGGTCGAGCAGCGCGGCGAGCCCGGCGCGGACCCGGCCGACCAGCGCGCGGACGGGGGCCTGGCGGTGGGACGTGCCGAGCAGSGCGGCSGCGGGACCGGCCAGCGCGTCGACCTGGGCCYGSCGGATCTTSGASGGGCCGGARCCGAAGCGGCCGTCCGMSGGCAGCAGGTGCGCGGGGATSGTGATSTCGTGRGCRKCRGGCACGWGGCCGAGGATAGGCSGTSSSGGSCCCCGGCYGTCGGYKCGACCAACTAAYCTGTGCACCAGCGCAGCCGCCCGCCCCCCACGATCGACCGGGGCGGACGCCTGCGCACGATGACGCGACGCGGGAGGCCATGCAGTGAGCGACCTGATCGACACGACGGAGATGTACCTCAAGACGGTCTACGAGCTCACCGAGGAAGGCATCACCCCCCTGCGCGCCCGCATCGCCGAGCGCTTGGGCCACTCCGGTCCCACGGTGTCCCAGACGGTCGCGCGCATGGAGCGGGACGGCCTCGTCGTCGTCACCGGTGACCGCCACCTCGAGCTGACCGAGCTGGGGCACGACAAGGCCGTGCGCGTCATGCGCAAGCACCGCCTCGCGGAGCGCCTCCTCACCGACGTGATCGGCCTGGAGTGGCCGTACGTCCACGAGGAGGCCTGCCGCTGGGAGCACGTGATGAGCGAGCGGGTGGAGAAGCGCCTCGCGTCGCTGCTCGACCACCCGCACTTCGACCCCTACGGCAACCCCATCCCGGGGCTCGGGGAGATCGGCGAGGAGACCACGCGGGAGAGCTTCCTCGACGGCGTGACGTCGCTGGTCATCTACCGCGGAGCGCGGGGCGACGACGGCGTCGAGCGGGCCGTCGTGGCGCGCATCGCGGAGCCGCTGCAGGTGGACGTCGAGCTGCTCTCGCGGCTGGCGGAGGCCGGCGTGCTGCCGCACCAGGAGATCGTGATCGAGCGGGCCGACGGCGTCGTGACGGTGTCGACACCCGGCTCGGACACCGTGCTGGACCTGCCCGAGGACGTCGCCCGGCACATCTTCGTCGGGACCCGCTGAACGCTCCGAGCGGTCTGTGAGGCCTCTGGGAGCCTCCTGGGAGAGTTCGGTACGAACCCGTCGTTATCTTCCGGACGGCCGTGCGGGTGACTTGTGCGCGCGCTCCCACGGGGCTGATCGGCGTCTTTGCAGGTCACCACCACGGCGCGGCATGTGGTACAGGACGTCCGTCCAACAAGAACGACACTTTCCGTGATCGGAACGTGACAATCGCCGCGGGTGTCCTGTACGTTCGACCTGCTTCCCCGGAACCCTCCTCCAGAGAAGCCCTCGAGCGGAACGCCTAACCCTGCCGCCGCCGCGAGGTTCGCACTATCCGCCGGCAGGGGCGGGGGACCCAATTGCGGGCACCGGAAGTTCGGTGTCCTTGGGGTGAAGCCGGAGATCCGATCTCGATCGGGGACACGGCCGGGTGTTCTCCCACCCGAACCCGACAGCTGACCTCGTAGGCATCAGGAGAGGCAACGCGTGACCGTGAGCACCACTCGCGCCCGCCATCGTGCGGCGCGCCGTCCTTCGACGCCACTGACCGAGCTTGCAGCTGCAGCGACGGGTCAGATGGGAACCGTCGGACGCCGTACTGCTGTCGTCGCCGCATCGTCGGGACTCGTCGTCTCGATGCTCGGCTCGCCGGCCAGCGCCTCGCCGGGTGAGACGGGGGCCCTGCCCGCCGTCGACACCGCCGCGCTGACCGCGTCGGCGCGTGCCGTCCTCGACACCGCTCCGGTCGTGACGGCTCCGGCCGACGCCGCCTGGACCATCGACGTCCCGGCCGTCACGGCCGAGACGCCCCCGCCGCCCCCGCCGCCGGTCAAGGTCAAGGCCGCTGCCTCGCGCAGCAC
>NZ_JBFULZ010000102.1:0-14322 GCF_054049635.1 Cellulomonas sp. P5_C6
CCGTCGGCCACGACGCCCGCGTGCTGGCGGACCTGACCGACGCCGGCACCGCGGCGCGGGCGCGCCTCGCGCAGGACGACCCGACGCTGGCCGACGAGCTCGCCGTCCGCGGCTGGGCGCCGTGGCAGGTGCTGCTGGGCGCGGCCGGCGACCGGCCCGTCGACGCCACGGTGCTGGCGGCCGGCACCGAGCTGGGGGCGCAGCACTCCGTGCTCGTGTGGGTCGCCGGGTAAGGTCTCGCTGTCCATCCCCTGACACCCGAGGTCCCGATGTCTGCCGACGCGCCCGTGCCCACCCTTCCGCCGCTGACGATCGACCGCGTCGCCGCGCGGCTCGACGCACGCGGCTCCGTCTACGGTCGGGACTCCGACGGGGACCTGGTCGGCCGGTGGGACGGGCACCCGTTCTGGTTCATCACGATGGGCCGCGCCAAGGAGTACTTCCAGGTCCGCGGCCGCTGGGCGCGCCAGGTGCCCGCCACCGAGTTCGGCAACGTGCTGCTGGGCGTCAACGCGTGGTCGGAGACGATGGTCTGGCCCAAGCTCTACGTCCGCATCGAGTCCGAGCAGGTCGCCGTCTACACCGAGCACACGGTCGACTACGAGCACGGCGTCAGCGACGCGCAGCTGGATCTCCACATCACGGGCGGCATCGCCACCGCGCTGCGGTTCTTCGCCAAGCTCGACGAGATGTACCCCGCGGCCGCGGCGACGCAGCCCCTCCAGCCGCAGGACGCCCCGCCGATCGCGTACGACGACCCGGCTCGGCCGACGTTCGAGTGAGCTCCGTGCCGCTCGTCGTCGCCCTCGTCGGCCCGACGGCGACCGGCAAGTCCGACCTCGGGCTCGGCCTCGCGCACGCSCTGGRCGGCGAGGTCGTSAACGCSGACGCSATGCAGCTCTACCGGGGCATGGACGTCGGYACCGCCAAGCTCACGSTCGCCGAGCGGCAGGGCGTCCCGCACCACCTSCTSGACGTGCTCGACGTGCACGAGGACGCCTCGGTCGCCGACTACCAGGCCCGGGCGCGAGCGGCGCTGGACGACATCGGGTCGCGGGGCAGGAGGCCGGTCGCCGTGGGCGGCTCGGGGCTCTACGTCCGCGCGCTGCTCGACCACATGGAGTTCCCCGGCACCGACGCCGAGATCCGCGCGCAGCTCGAGGCGCGGGTCGAGGCGGAGGGGGCGCGGGCCCTGCACGCCGAGCTCGTCCGGGTGGACCCGGTCGCGGCCGACGGCATCGGACCCCGCAACGCGCGCCGGATCGTGCGTGCGCTGGAGGTCATCGCGATCACCGGCCGCCCGTACTCGGCCAGCCTGCCGCAGCACGTCTACGAGGTGCCGGCCGTGCAGATCGGCCTCGACTGCGACCGCGCGGTCCTCGACGAGCGCATCACGGATCGGGTGGACCGGATGTGGGCGCGCGGCCTGGTCGAGGAGGTCGAGCGCCTGCGCGCGCACGGTCTGGGTCGCACGGCGTCGCGCGCGGTGGGCTACGCCGAGGTGCTCGCGATGCTCGACGGCGACCTCACGGCCGACGAGGCCCAGGCCGCGACCGCCGCGGGCACCCGACGGCTCGCGCGCAAGCAGATGGGCTGGTTCGGCCGGGACCCGCGGGTGCACTGGCTCGACGCGCGCGACCCGGACGTCGTCGCGCGCGCGCTCGACCTGGTGGCCGCCGCCGACGCCGGGGAGCTCGGGCCGGCCACGGACGACCCCGCGCCACGACGTAGCCTGGGCTCATGACCGTCGTGGCCACCCCGACTCTGCACGTGACGAAGGGTCACGGGACGCAGAACGACTTCGTGCTGCTCGACGACCGCGCGGCGAGCGTCGACCTGTCCGCCCAGCTGGTCCGTGAGCTGGCGGACCGCCGGGCGGGCGTCGGCGGCGACGGCGTGATCCGCGTCGTCGCGAGCGAGCTCGTGCCCGAGGGGGTCGCCGCGCTGGCCGAGGAGCCGGCCGCCCGGTGGTTCATGGACTACCGCAACGGCGACGGCTCGGTCGCGGAGATGTGCGGGAACGGCGTCCGGGTGTTCGCGGCCTACCTCGAGCGGCTCGGGCTCTGGGACGCCGCCGACGGCGAGCTGGCGCTCGGCACGCGCGCCGGGGTCCGGCGGGTCCGGCGCGTCCCGGTGCCGACGGGCATCGGCGACGACGTCTGGTACGCGGTCGACATGGGCCTCTGGCACCTGCCGGGCGGCCCCGACGCCGCACGGGCCGGCGCGGACGCCGAGGTGGAGGTCGCCGGGCTGCAGGTCGCCCGGGCAGGGCTGAGCGTGGACGTCGGCAACCCGCACGTCGTGCTCGCCCTGATGGACGAGGGGGAGCTGACCGCGGCGGACCTGACCAAGGCCCCGCAGGTCACCCCGGTCCCGCCGAACGGCACCAACGTCGAGCTGGTGGTCCCCCTCGGCGAGCGGCACGAGCCCGACGGCTCGCTGCTCGGCCGGGTGCGCATGCGCGTGCACGAGCGGGGCGTGGGGGAGACCCGGTCCTGCGGCACCGGCGCGTGCGCCGCGGCGCTCGCGGTCCGCACGTGGGCAGGGGTCGGGGCGCCCGACGTGTGGCTCGTCGACGTGCCCGGCGGGACGGTGCGGGTCAGCGTGCTGCCGGACGGTCACGTCGAGCTCGCCGGGCCGGCCGTCCTCGTCGCGTCCGCGGACGTCGACCTGTCCGCGCTGACGGCCGGCCGATGACCACCCGGCTGACCGCAACCGACCTGGGCTCCGCRCTGGGCGAGCGCGCGACGGTCGTGCAGTTCTCCAGCACGTTCTGCGCGCCGTGCCGGTCCACCCGCTACGTCGTCGAGCGGGCCGTCGCCACCACGGACGGGGTGGTCTACGTCGACCTCGACGTCGCCGACCACCTCGAGCTGGGCGAGCGGCTCGACATCGACGTGACGCCCACGGTGCTGGTGCTCGATGCGCACGGAGTCGTGGTCCGGCGGGCGTCCGGCGTGCCGACGCTCGCTCAGGTGCGCAGCGCGCTCGATGCCGCGGCGTCGGTGCCGTCCGGCGTCTGACGCCGCCCGCTGCCCACCCGCGGCGCCACCAGCGCCGCCCCCACGGCGAAGACCGCGGCGACCGCGAGGGCCGCCGTGAACGGGAAGCCGTCGGCCGTCGCGAACGCCAGCCCGGTCAGCGCGAGGGCGATCGCGCCGCCGATGGAGTCGGCGATCGAGAGCGCCGAGCTGTTCACCCCCTGGGTGCCCGGCGCCGAGTACGCCAGCACGAGCACCGTCAGGCGGGCGTACCCGAGTCCCATGCCTGCGCCGGCGAGCGCCCACGACGCGATGKCGACGGCCGGCGGGAGGTGCCACGCGGCGGTGACCAGCGACCCGGCCACGGCCAGCACCACGAGCACGGTGCCGATGACGATGGCGTCGCGGCTCGGCAGCCGGTCGCCGAGCCGTCCCTGGAGCCAGGCGGTCGCCACCCACGCCACGCCCGCGACCGTCAACGAGATCCCCGCGGTCGTCGGCGAGAACGCGTACTGCTCCGTGAGCAGGTACGGCAGGTAGACCTCGGCGCCGAAGAACGCCCCCGCGACCAGGCCGCGCACGGCGATCACGCTGGGCAGGCCTCGGGCGGCGCGCAGGGTCCCGGTGGGCACCACCGCGCGCAGGGCGACCAGGGCGACGGCGCACGTGCCGACCGCGAGCACGACCGACCAGGGTTCCGGCAGGTGCGAGGCCAGGTTGAGGCCGAGCACCGCCGCGGCCGCGAGGGTCGCCCAGGCGAGCCGGCCGCGCGGGGCGGGCTCGCCCGGCGTCTCGGGCGGACCGATCGCGCGCAGGGGCGCGACCAGGGCGAGCGTCGCCGGCACGACCAGCACGACGACGCCGAGGAACACCCACCGCCAGCCGAGGTGCTGCGCGACGGCGCCCGCACCGGACGGCCCCACCAGCGAGGGGACCAGCCAGGCGGCGGCGAACCACGCGAAGATCCGGGGGTGCAGCGCCGCCGGGTACAGCCGGGCGACCACGACGTACAGCGCGACGGTCATCGCCCCGCCGCCCAGGCCCTGGACCAGCCGCCCGACGACGAGGACCTCCATCGTCGGCGCGAGGCCCGTGATCGCGAGCCCCGCCGTGAAGAGACCGACCGCCGCGAACAGCGGCGCGCGCGGGCCGCTCCGGTCGCTCCACGGGCCCGCCACGACCATGCCGACGACGCCCGTGGCCAGCGGGCCGGCGAACGCGAAGGCGTACAGGGCTGCACCGTCGAGCGCGCGCGAGACGGTCGGCATCACGGTCGTGACCGCCATCGACTCGAACGCGACCATGAAGAGCAGGGCGCACATGCTCCACGTGGTGGTGCGCAGCTCCCGCCAGGTCATCGGTCGCGCACGGCGAGCACGCGGAACCCCTTCGCGCTCGCGGTCCGGTCGACGACCACGCCCAGCTCGGCCGCGATCCAGCGCTGCAGCGAGTCGGCGCCGAGGTTCTTGCCGACGACCAGCTGGGCCTCGCCGCCCGGTGCGCGCCGCCCGAGCCAGAGCGTGAGCATCGCGTGCAGGGCCTCCTTGCCGACGCGGATGGGCGGGTTGGACCAGATCGCCGCGAACGCGACGTCGTCGGGGACGCCGTCGGGGGTCACGGCGCGCACGTTCGTCGCCCCCAACCGCTCGGCGTTGCGCCGCGTGAGGTCCAGTGCGCGCTCGTTGACGTCGACCGCCCAGACCCGGGCGCCGGGCGACTCCAGGGCGAGCGTCAGCGCGATCGGGCCCCAGCCGCAGCCGAGGTCGAGCAGGTCGCCCTCCGCCGGGGGAGCCGGGACGTGCTCCAGCAGCACCCGGGTGCCCAGGTCGACGTGGTCGGGCGAGAAGATGCCGCCGGCGGTCTCCACCTCGACGTCCCGGCCGGCCAGGCGGACGCGCAGGAGCCGTCGCTCGTCGGGGGAGGCCGGCTGCGCCGTGAAGTAGTGGTCGTGCTCGCTCACGGCGCCGACGATACCCACGACCGCGCGCTCGGCCCGCAGCGAAATGCCTCGTCGGCGTCCGACCCGTCGTGCGACCCTGGAGGCACCGCACGAGAAGAGGAACCCCTTGACCGACCCGCAGCACACCACCCGCGAGACCGACGAAGCCCCGCTCGAGCGCTCCGCGCAGGACGTGGCCGACGACGTCGTGGCCCGGGTGCTCGCCAGGGCGGGGAGCTCGCTGCACGCCGGCGGGACGGTGCACTCGTCGTACGACGGCGACCAGCTCGAGCTCGAGGAGCGCACGTCGCTGCGCCGCGTGGCCGGTCTGTCCACCGAGCTCCAGGACGTCACCGAGGTCGAGTACCGCCAGCTGCGGCTGGAGAAGGTCGTCCTGGTGGGGGTCTGGGGCTCCGGCACGGTCACGGACGCGGAGATCTCCTTGCGCGAGCTCGCGCAGCTGGCCGAGACGGCCGGCTCCGAGGTGCTCGACGGGCTGCTCCAGCGGCGCCAGAAGCCGGACCCGGGCACGTACCTGGGCTCGGGCAAGGCGTCCGAGCTGGCGGCGCTCGTCGCGAGCGTCGGCGCGGACACGGTCGTCGTCGACGGCGACCTGGCGCCGTCGCAGCGGCGCGCACTGGAGGACATCGTCCGCGTCAAGGTCATCGACCGGACCGCGCTGATCCTCGACATCTTCGCCCAGCACGCCAAGTCGCGGGAGGGCAAGGCCCAGGTCGAGCTCGCGCAGCTCGAGTACCTGCTGCCACGCCTGCGCGGCTGGGGCGACTCGATGTCCCGGCAGGCCGGTGGCCAGGTGGGCGGCGCCGCGGCGGGCATGGGCTCGCGCGGTCCCGGTGAGACCAAGATCGAGCTCGACCGCCGGCGCATCCGCAACCGGATGGCCAAGCTGCGCCGCGAGATCGCCGCGATGGAGCCGGGCCGCGTGACCAAGCGCGCGTCGCGCAAGAAGCACGCGATCCCGTCGGTCGCCATCGCCGGCTACACCAACGCGGGCAAGTCCTCGCTGCTCAACCGGCTCACGCACGCCGGCGTGCTCGTCGAGAACGCGCTGTTCGCCACGCTGGACCCCACGGTCCGCCGGGCCGAGACGGTCGACGGACGCATCTACACGCTCGCGGACACGGTCGGTTTCGTCCGGGCGCTGCCGCACCAGCTGGTCGAGGCGTTCCGCTCCACGCTGGAGGAGGTCGCCGACGCGGACCTGATCCTGCACGTCGTCGACGCGTCCCACCCGGACCCCGAGGGGCAGATCGCGGCCGTCCGGCACGTCTTCGCCGACATCCCCGGCGCCATGGACGTGCCCGAGATCATCGTGCTCAACAAGGCGGACCTGGCCACCCCCGAGGCGATCGCCCGGCTGCGCTCGCGCGAGGTGCACTCGATCGTCGTCTCCGCGCACACCGGCGAGGGCATCGACCAGCTGCAGGCCCTGGTGGCCGACCAGCTCCCGCGGCCCGGCGTCGCGGTCGACCTCGTCGTCCCGTACCACCGCGGCGACCTGATCAGCCGCGTGCACGAGCACGGCGACATCCAGATCGAGGAGCACACGGCCGACGGCACGGCGATCCGGGCGCGCGTCGACGCCGGTCTCGCCGCCGAGCTCGAGTCGGCCGCCCTGCCCCGTCCGTGAGCGTCGCCGGCCACCACTAGGCTGACGCGGTGCCCGACGCCGACCCCTCCGTCGAGAACCTGCTCGACGTCGCGGTCGAGGCCCTCGGCGGTGTCCGTCGCGACGGTCAGCACCAGATGGCCGTGGCCGTCGCGGAGACCATCGACAAGGGCGAGCACCTGCTCGTGCAGGCGGGGACGGGCACCGGCAAGTCGCTCGGGTACCTGGTTCCCGCGTTGCGGCACGCGGTCCTCGAGAACGAGCACGTCGTCGTCTCCACGGCCACCCTCGCGCTGCAGCGGCAGATCATCACGCGCGACCTGCCGCTCGTCGCCAAGGCCCTCGAGCCTCACCTGCCCCGCACGCCGTCGATCGCGCTGCTCAAGGGCTGGCACAACTACCTCTGCGTGCACAAGGTCGCCGGCGGCTACCCCGAGGACGACGCGGGCACCCTGTTCGACCTCGGCGAGCACGCGGGCGCGGCGGAGCACCCGGCGCCGGCGCGCACGGGGGCGACCGGCCCGTCGGAGAGCCTGGGCGAGCAGGTGCTGCGGCTGCGCGAGTGGGCGGAGGAGACCGGTACCGGCGACCGCGACGACCTGGTGCCGGGCGTGACCGACCGGGCGTGGCGACAGGTGTCCGTGACCTCGCTCGAGTGCCTGGGGAGCAAGTGCCCGATGCTCGCGGAGTGCTTCCCCGAGAAGGCCAAGGCGGCGTCGCGCGAGGCGGACGTCGTCGTCACCAACCACGCGATGCTCGGCATCGCCGCGTCGGGGTCGCCCGGCGTGCTGCCCGAGCACCAGGTCCTGGTCGTGGACGAGGCGCACGAGCTCACCGACCGCGTGACGGCCCAGGCGACCTCCGAGCTGTCGGTGGGCACCATCGAGCACGCGGCGCGGCTGGCCCGTCGGCACGGCGGCGTCCCGACGACGGACCTCGACTCCGCGAGCCAGGCACTGGCCACCGTGCTCGTGGGGTTGCCCGAGGCTCGGTTCCGGGACGGGCTGCCACCCGCGGCCCGCGATGCCGTGGCCGGCGTGCGCGACGCCTCCCGCACCCTGCTCAGCGTGCTCAAGCCGGAGACAGGGCCCAACGCGCCCCCCGAGGGCGGCCGCAAGATGGCGCAGGCGACCATGCTCGCCCTCCACGAGGTCGCCGACCGGATGGCCGCCGACCCCGACGACAACCGGCACACGGTCCTGTGGTGCTCCCGCAGCGAGGACCGCCGCGGCGGCGTGCAGACCCGGTTGTTCGCGGCGCCCCTGGCCGTCAACGGGCTCATCCGCACGCACCTGCTGGCCGGCCGGTCCGGCGTGCTCACGTCCGCGACGCTGGAGCTGGGTGGCTCGTTCGACCCGATCGCGCGCGCGGTCGGCCTCGAGGTGCGTCCCGACGCCGAGCCCGTCGGCCCCACGTCCCTCGATGGCGGGCAGGCCGCGCCGCCGAAGGGCGCGCCGTGGCACGGGCTCGACGTCGGCAGCCCGTTCGACTACCCGAAGCAGGGGATCCTCTACCTGGCGCGGCACCTGCCGAAGCCCGGCCGCGAGCCGGCCACGGAGGCTCAGCTGGACGAGATCGCCGAGCTGGTGACGGCGGCCGGCGGCCGGACGCTCGGCCTGTTCTCCTCGCGACGCGCCGCGAACGCCGCCGCGGCCGCCATGCGCGAGCGCCTCGACGTCCCGGTCCTCGTGCAGGGCGACGACCAGCTGCCCACGCTCGTGTCGCAGTTCATCGCCGACGAGCCCACCTGCCTGTTCGGCACCCTGTCGCTGTGGCAGGGCGTCGACGTGCCCGGTGCGACGTGCCGGCTGGTCATCATCGACCGCATCCCGTTCCCGCGGCCCGACGACCCCGTGAGCTCGGCCCGGTCCGACGCGATCGAGGCGGCGGGCGGCAACGGCTTCCTCGCGGTGTCGGCGACCCACGCCGCGCTGCTGCTGGCCCAGGGTGCCGGCCGGCTGATCCGGACCAGCGAGGACCGCGGGGTCGTCGCCGTCCTCGACCCGCGGCTCGCGACCGCCGGCTACGGCAGCTTCCTCACCCGGTCGCTGCCGGCGTTCTGGCGGACCACCGAACGTGCCGTGGCCGTCTCGGCCCTGCGTCGGCTCGCGACCTCCGGATAACCTCGAGGGATGACCGAGAGCCTGGACATGGAGGACGTGGGCCTGACCCCGTTCCGCACGCCCCGTCGGACCTCGAAGCTCGCGATCGTGGGGGCAGGTGCCGTCGGGTCGACGATGGCGTACGCGGCGCTCATGCGTGGCGCCGCCCGCTCGGTCGCCCTCTACGACATCAACGCGGCGAAGGTCCAGGCGGAGGCGCTCGACCTCGGGCACGGCATCCAGTTCATGCCGATGGCCGAGGTGGTCGGGTCCGACGACATCGCCGTGTGCGCCGACGCCGACATCGTGATGTTCACGGCGGGCGCCAAGCAGAAGCCCGGGCAGTCGCGGCTCGAGCTGGCCGAGGCGACCATCGGCCTGGTCCGCGCCGTGCTCCCGTCGCTGGTGGAGGTCGCGCCGGACGCCGTGTACGTGATGGTGACCAACCCGGTCGACGTCGTCACCTACGCCGCCCTGCAGATCTCCGGCCTGCCGAGCACGCAGCTGTTCGGCTCGGGCACGGTCCTGGACTCGTCCCGACTGCGCTACCTCATCTCGCAGTACACCGGCGTGGCCGTGCAGAACGTGCACGCGTACATCGCGGGGGAGCACGGCGACACGGAGCGGCCCCTGTGGGGCTCGGCGACCATCGGGTCGGTCCCGCTGCTCGAGTGGTCGGGGCCGGACGGGAGCCTCGCGTTCACCCCCGAGGTCCGGGAGGAGATCGCCAACGAGGTGGTCGGCTCGGCGTACCGGATCATCGAGGGCAAGGGCGCGACCAACTACGCGGTCGCCCTGGCCGGCTCGCGGATCATCGAGGCCGTGCTCAAGGACGAGGGGCGAGTGCTGCCGGTGTCGTCGCTGCTCGACGACTACTACGGGATCAGCGACGTCTGCCTGTCCGTGCCGACGATCATCGGTGCGCACGGCGTGGGCAAGCAGCTGCCGGTGCCGCTGTCGGACGAGGAGCTCGCAGGGCTGCGGACCTCCGCCGACGCGGTGCGCGCGGTGGCGCGGCGGTTCGGGTTCTGAGCCGCCGGCGCCGGACCGAGGTCCAGCGCCGGCGGGACGTCAGAGGCTGCGCAGCACGCTGACGACGCGGCCGAGCACCGTGGACTCGTCGCCCGGGATCGGCGAGTACGCCGGGTTGTGCGGCATCAGCCAGACGTGGCCGTCGATGCGCTTGAGGGTCTTGACCGTGGCCWCGCCGTCGATCATCGCCGCGACGATCTCGCCGTTCTCCGCCACCGGCTGACGGCGGACCACGACCCAGTCGCCGTCGCAGATCGCCGCGTCGATCATCGAGTCGCCGCTGACCTTGAGCAGGAACAGGTCGCCGTCCCCGACCAGCTGGCGGGGCAGCGGGAACACGTCCTCGACGACCTGCTCCGCGAGGATGGGCCCGCCCGCCGCGATCCGGCCGACGACCGGGACGTAGGACGGTGCCGGCATGCGCTCGCCGTCGCCCGTGTCGGGGAAGCTGGACCGGCTGCCGTCCGGCGCGGTCCATGTGCCGACGCCCCGCGAGTCGTCCGCGTGCACGACCTCGATGGCCCGGGGGCGGTTGGGGTCGCGGCGCAGGTACCCCTTGCGCTCGAGAGCCGTGAGCTGGTGCTTCACGCTGGACGGGCTGGTCAGGCCGACGGCCTCCCCGATCTCACGCATGCTCGGCGGGTAGCCGCGGGACTCCACCGACGTCCGGATGGTGTCGAGCACGAGCCGCTGGCGGGCCGTGAGGCCGTCCGGGCCCGGCGCGCCGTCGGGCAGCGCGTGGATCGTCGCCAGGTCCTTCTCGGGCTGGGACGTGTCCCGTGAGTCCGTCACTGCGCTCCTCCTCCGTCCGGCGGCCGCCTCGCGGCCTTCTCCGCCTGCTCCAGCCGGCGTCCCGCGTGCCCTGACCTGCGGCGACGGGGGCCCCCGGCGGTCGTGTCAGTGGCTCGTGGTGCGCTTGTGCTGCATCGCCAGCCTAGGGATGTTGGGACGGAAGATCAAACATCTGTTCGATCGTGTCTCGACAGTGTCGGTGGATGCTGGTAGACATCGTACAGACGTTCGACGAACAAGCGTTCGACGATCAGCGGTACCCCGGGACCCCCGGGCCGAGCAGGAACGAGAGACGCGATGAGCGCGATGGTGATGGGACCCGCGATGCCGAGGATCGCGACGTCGAGCACCCGCAGCACCCGCAGCACGGCGAGCGCCCCGAGCGCCCGCACTGCCGATGCCGGCCGGTCCGCGGCGCACCTCCGGCTGACCGCACGCGGCCGGGCCGTCCTGTGGGTCCTCGCCGTGCTGCTTGTCGCGGTCGTGACGCTCATCGGGGGCCGGGCGGCCGCCGACGGACCGGTCGGCGCGCAGGAGGTCGTCCGGCACACGGTCGCGCCGGGGGAGACGCTCTGGCAGATCGCCGAGAGCGTGGCGGGCCCGTCGGACGACGTGCGCGACGTCGTGTTCGACCTCGTGCGCCTCAACGAGCTTCCGGACGCCGGTCTGATGGCCGGCCAGGTGATCGTGGTTCCTGCCGGTTGAGCAGTCGCGCCTGGGGGCGCCCGCCGTGCCGGCCTCACCAGGCGAGCGGGGGGGCTTGCGCGAGGTGCGGGACGACGGGGCGCGAGCTCCGGCACGGACCCGCTGTACGGCGCGGCGCCGAGGCGAGTCGGCCCGTGACCAGGGACGGGGGCGTCCCCGCGAGGGCGGTCATCCACGGGTGGCCGCCCTCGTGCGTTCCCGACCGAGCGGGAGGTGCGCGCCTCCGCCGGCCGTGCGCGCGAGGACCGCGGTGCGTGTCGCCGCCGACGACCTTGCACCGCCGCAGAGCGTGGCCTAGCGTCACGGGGGCGTCCACGACGCCACCGCCGCCGGTCGACGTCCGACCCCGGCGCGCCAGCTCGAAGGGGATCACGGTGCACTGTCCGTTCTGCCGTCACCCGGACTCGCGGGTCATCGACTCGCGGACCTCGGACGACGGGTCGACCATCCGGCGGCGACGCCAGTGCCCGCACTGCAACCGCCGCTTCACCACCGTCGAGACCGCGAGCCTCTCCGTCGTCAAGCGCTCCGGCGCCACCGAGCCGTTCAGCCGCGAGAAGATCGCCGGCGGCGTGCGCAAGGCGTGCCAGGGCCGTCCCGTCAGCGAGGACGACCTCGCGCTGCTCGCGCAGAAGGTCGAGGAGACGCTGCGCAGCGCCGGCTCGGCCGAGATCGACGCCTACGAGATCGGGACGGCGATCCTGGGACCGCTGCGCGAGCTCGACGAGGTGGCCTACCTGCGGTTCGCCAGCGTCTACCAGGCGTTCGACTCGCTGGAGGACTTCGAGGCCGCGATCACGGTCCTGCGTGCCGAGCGCGAGGGTGCCGACGACGGGGAGCTCGCCGACGGATCCGTGGACCCCGTGGACTCCCAGGACGCACGGACCAGCTGACGGCGACGGGGTCCGTGCGATCCGTCGGTTCGATTTCTGTCGGTGGCAGCACGTAGGTTCGTCCGGTGCTTCCTGCTGACCTCGAGCTCCTCCATGTCCCCGGCGCCCCTGCTGTCCTGCCGGACGGCAGCCGCGCGATCGTGTCGGTCGTCCGGCCCGACCTCGCCACCGACGAGTACACCGGCCACCTGTGGTCGGTCGACCTCGTCGGCGACCAGGCACCCCGCGCGCTGACCCGCGGCTTCCGCGACACCGCACCGGACGTCTCGCCCGACGGGCGCTGGGTGACGTTCCTGCGGTCGGAGCGCGACGGCAAGCCCCAGGTGTTCGTCGTCGAGTCCGCCGGGGGCGAGCCCGTGCAGCTGACGGACGCCCCGCTGGGTGCCGCGGAGCCCCGGTTCTCGCCCGACGGCACACGGATCGCCTACGTGGCCCGGGTCCCGGAGCCGGGTCGATACGAGCCCGACGGCAAGCCCGGGTCGGAGGGTCCGCGGCACATCACCGAGCTGAAGTACCGGGCCGACGGCATCGGGTTCGTCCGGGACCGGCCGCAGCACGTGTTCGTCGTCGACGTGCCGGTGGACGGCGAGCGTCCGGCGACGCTGCCGGAGCCGGTGGCGCTGACCGCCGGGGAGGTCGCGGTGTCCGGCCCCCGGTGGCTGCCCGACGGCACGGCGCTGGTCGGTGTCTCCGCGCGGCACGCGTCGCGCGAGTCCGACCTGCGCAGCGACGCGGTGCTCATCGAGGCGTCGCCCGACGGCGACCCGGTGCCGCCGGTGCCTCTCACGGATGCCGACGCGGGCAGCACGCTCGGCGTCGAGGCCGTCCTGCCGTCCCGCGACGGGAGCACGCTCTGGCTGCTCGCCGGCGACCTCGGCACGTCGGGACGTGACTTCGTGGCGTCGCAGGTGGGGCTGTTCCGCCTCCCGCTCGACGGTTCCACGGGCGGGGCCGGTGTGCCCGAGCGCCTCACCGACCTCGAGTCCGACCAGCTCACGGGCGTCCTGGTCGAGGTCGACGGCGAGCCGGTCGTCGGGGTGGAGCGCCGTGGCGCCCAGCACCTGGTCCGCGTCGCGCCCGACGGGACGCAGACCACGCTCGTCGGTGGCACGTCCGTCGTGACCGGCGCGGCGGTGGCGGCGGGTGCCGCGCGCGCCGTGGTGGTCGCCGCGTCGCCGACGTCCTCGGGCGAGGTGCTGGCCGTCGACCTCGGCACGGGAGCCGTCGACGTGCGCACGGAGCTCTCGGGCCCGCTGCAGGCCACCGGTAGGGCGCGGGTGCCTGCGGAGCTGCTGGCGACCGCGCCGGACGGCTACGAGGTGCACGGATGGCTCGTGACGCCCGACTCCGACCGGTTCGGCGCCGGGCCGCACCCGACGATCCTCATGATCCACGGCGGCCCGTTCGCGCAGTACACGCACGGGCTGTTCGACGAGGTACAGGTGCTCGCCGAGGCGGGGTACGCGGTCGTCTACGGCAACCCGCGGGGGTCGTCCGGGTACGGGCGGTCCCACGGCCTGGCCATCCAGGGCGGTTTCGGCACGGTCGACACCGAGGACGTCCTGGCGCTGCTCGGTGCCGCGCTGGAGGACCCGGCGCTGGACGGCGAGCGGGTCGGCGTCATGGGCGGCTCCTACGGCGGCTACCTCACCGCCTGGCTGACCACGCGCACCGACCGGTTCGCCGCCGCGATCGTCGAGCGCGGCTTCCTCGACCCGGTGAGCTTCGTCGGGTCCAGCGACATCGGCTGGTTCTTCGGCACCGCGTACCTCGGCGACGCCGCGGACGAGCACGGTGCCGCGGCGGTGGCGGCGCAGTCCCCGATGGCGCACGTCGGGTCCGTCCGCACGCCCACGCTGGTCATCCACTCGGAGCAGGACTGGCGCTGCCCGGTCGAGCAGGGCCAGCGGTGGTTCGTCGAGCTGAAGCGCCGCGGCGTCGAGGCCGAGCTGCTGCTGTTCCCGGGCGAGGGGCACGAGCTCACGCGGTCGGGGAGCCCGACGCACCGGCAGGTGCGGTTCGAGCACGTGCTGCGGTGGTGGGAGAAGCACCTGCCCGTCGGGGGCTGACCTACCGGTCGCTCGAGCGCACGCCCCACATGTTGATCCCGGCGTCGAYGGCGTGCGGCTCGATCGCGGCGATCTCCTCCGGGGTCAGCGGCGCGAGCTCGACGGCGGCGAGGTTCTCGTCCAGCTGGTCGACGGTACGGGCGCCGACCAGCACGGACGTGATCCGCGGGTCCCGGAGC
>NZ_JBFULZ010000103.1:0-14104 GCF_054049635.1 Cellulomonas sp. P5_C6
CCACGTGCGCACCCGGCGGATGCGCACGACCGCTGTGATGAGCGTGCTCGCGCTGGTCGCGGTGCTGTTCGGGCCGATCACCGCGGCCGTCGCCGCACCGGGGATCCAGCTCACCAAGGAGGCGCCGGGCGACGTCCTGGCGGGGGAGCCGATCACCTACACGCTCACGGTCACCAACCCGCCGAGCAACCCCGACGCGGTGCCCGAGTACAACCTCGGGTTCCGCGACGTCATCCCGGCCGGGGTGTCGTACGTCGGCGGGTCGACGACACCGACGGGCGCGGGCGACCCGGCCCAGGTCGTCGATCCGGACACCGGTCAGACGACGCTGACCTGGAGCAACGTGACGGACCTGTCCGTCAACGGCTCGACCGTCCTGACGTTCCAGGTGCTGCCCGACCCGGCGCTGTACCCGGTCGGCACCACGGTCGAGAACACCGCCGACGTCTACTCCAGCACGGACCCGTTCGTCGCGCCGGAGTTCGACGAGACGGGCGTCCTGGTGCCGGGCACGGCGACGGAGACGGCGAGCTCCAACCCGACGACGACGGTGATCTCCGCGCTGCAGATCACCAAGGAGGAGCCCAGCCCCGAGGCGGAGCTGCTGCGCGGCGTTCACGACAACACCACGGTGTACTCGCTGACCATCGAGGCGGCGCCGTCGGGCGGCAGCAGCAACCTGGTGGTGACCGACTACCTCCCGGCGCGGCTCGAGTTCCTCGGCTGCGGCGGGGTCGACAACTCGGCCGGCCCGGAGTACCCGGGCGCCCCGTCCCTGACGGCGACCCCAGTGCCGCCGGACTGCCTGACGCCGACGTCGGTGACCACGGTGCAGGACCCACCGCCCAACGGGACCACCACCTACCCGGCCGGCGTCTACACCCGCGTCGAGTGGGCGATCCCCGACATCCCCGCGTCCGGCAGCTTCACGCTCCGCTACGCGGCCGGCGTCCCGCTGCGCGAGAACGTCATGTTCCCCGACCCCGCACCCGGCGGCCTGCTGCAGACCGCCAACCTGGACAACAACACAGGAGCGTCCACCCGGGAGACCGGCACGGAGCTGTCGGCGACGAACGTGGCGCAGGTGACGGGCACCTTCGCCGGCGCGACGGCGCCGGGTGTCCCGGCGACCGTCGCCGCCTCGGACACGCAGACGGTGTCGGTCGAAGATGTCCGCATGCGCAAGACCGCGGACCGGTCCGAGTTCCTGTCCGGAGGGGTCGTCCGCTACACCCTGACCGTCGAGTCCAGCGAGTACGTGAGCGCGTCCGACATCGTCCTGGCCGACACCCTCCCGAACGGCACGTGCCCGCTCGGCGGACCTGGCACCAACTACTCGATCGGCTCCCTGCCCGCGTGCGACGGCGGCCGAGCGCCCACACCCACCGTGCCGATCGCGACCGCCACGCAGAACCTGGACGGCACCTTCGACATCACCTTCGACCCGATCGCCGAGGGTCCGGACGCGACGACGAGGGTCTCGTACTCCGCGGCGATGCTGCCCGAGTACCTCGGGGGCTCGCTGGTCGGGGCCGCGACCGCCACCGGTGACACGTTCACCAACCACGCCTCGCTGACGGCGACGACGACACCGGTCGCCGGCACGGGAGAGACCGGCACGGTCCAGGTCGAGGACACGTCCTCGTGGACGCTGACCACGGGCTCGGAGTCGATCGACAAGCTGATCGCCCCGCGGTCGATCTCGGGTGGCACCTGCCCGACCGACGTGAGCCTGTATGGCGAACCGGCGTCGTTCCCCCCGCAGGAGACCCAGTTCCGCAAGGGTGACCGCGTCTGCTACGCGCTGACCGTCGACTTCTCCGACCTCACGGAGACCCGCAACCCGCAGGTCACCGACTTCCTGCCGCCCGGCATGACGTACGTCGCGGGCTCCGCAACGGCGGCGATCACGAACGCCGGCGCGCCGTTCACCGTGACGTCGAGCGCGACGGCCGTGCAGTTCGCGATCGGCACGGCCGGGCCGGCCGGGAACCGGTTCGTCGCGGCGGGCGCCACGTTTGCCGCGGTGATCCAGGCGAACGTCACCACGGCTGCGCCCGGCACCACGGCGCTGACCAGGTCGAACCTCATGAAGCTGCGCGCGGAGAACTCGGCAGGCATCGCGGGGACGTTCCGCGACAGCCTGATCGGCGAGACCGCCCCGGTCCCGCCCGTGCGGGTGGTCAAGGGCGTCGAGTCGGTGAGCGCCCCGGCCAGTGGCCCGAACGGCGTGAACAGCAACGTGGACGGCTCCGAGGTGCGCGCGACGTCCGTCGCCACGTTCCGCATCGACGTGACCAACGACGGCGTGGCCGGGACCGCGAACGGCTACGAGGTCGGCGCGCTGAACGTCTGGGACAAGCTCCCGGTCCAGCTGACCTGCGCCGACATCGGCAACGTGCGGTTCGACCCCGTGCCTGCCGCGGCACCCACCGTGACCTGCAGCGACCCCGGCGACCCCGGCCGGCCGGCGTTCCTCGGCGCGGCCGACCTCAGCCTGCTGCAGGTGGTCTTCCCGATCGACGGCTCGCAGCCGGACCTCTCGGGCCAGGGCATCGGCCCCGGTGCCACGCAGTCGATCCTGTACGACACGACGATCCCGGACCCCGCCGGCGTCGGGACCGTCTACACGGACACCGCCTATGTGCGCAGCTACGAGGCACTGACCAACGTGCCGGGCGGCGGGACCGTGACGTTCTACCCGCGGCAGAACGTGGACCTCTCCGTCCTGCCCACCCAGTGGGACGCGCCCGCGGCCACCGACCCGTCGAACGTGCGGGTGCCCGGGCCGGAGGTGGACAAGTCCGCGACGACGTCGATCGTGGAGACCAACAACGACCTGGAGAACCAGGCGACCATCGGCGAGCTCGTCACGTACACCTACGGCGTCCGCATCCTCGCGGGCACGGCCGCGTTCGACGCCGTGCTGCGCGACCCCCTGCCGACGGGCTTCGTGCAGGTCGGGGACGCGACGTTGACCTACCACCCCGACGCGGACAGCGCGGCGACCGCGCAGGTCCCCGCGGGCGTCACGATCGACCCGGACACCGGCACCGTGACCTTCCCGCCCACGTACAACAACGCCACGGCGGTCGACCAGCGCTTCGAGGTCGTCCTCACGGCGAGGGTGACGACGGACGCGATGAGCGCGTCGCAGAACAACCTGCAGGCGATCAACACCGCCCGGTTCGACAGCCTCGCGACCCAGGGCGGCTCGGCCCTGCCGCCGGCGACGGCGTCGTGGACCATCACCATGCGCCAGCCGCGGCCGGAGGTCACCAAGTCGAACGATGCCGACAGCCCGGTGCCCGGCGGCACGACCG
This sequence comes from Cellulomonas sp. P5_C6, assembly GCF_054049635.1. Classification (NCBI taxonomy): domain Bacteria; kingdom Bacillati; phylum Actinomycetota; class Actinomycetes; order Micrococcales; family Cellulomonadaceae; genus Cellulomonas; species Cellulomonas sp. P5_C6. The sequence goes on from NZ_JBFULZ010000103.1 coordinate 3,324, forward strand.
TCGAGTACACCCTCACCGCGAGCAACGTGAACACCGACGGCAGCGGCACGGCGCGCACGCCCCTGCACGACACCTTCCTGGTCGACTGCCTGCCGGCGGGCATGACCTTCGACGCCTACGGGACCGACGCGGGCCGGCCTGCGGCGCCGGGCGGTCCGTCGAACGGCTGCGCCGCCGGCACCACCGCGCTCGTCTGGGTCGTCGACACGATCGAGCCCGGTGCGACCGCGACGCGGACCTACACGGCGACCCTGCCGATCGACGCCGTGGCCGGGACGTCGTACGTGAACAACGTGACCCTCTCGGGCTCGACTCTGGACGACGGCAAGACCGGCCCCACCGCCCCGGACAACCCCGACGAGCGGACCGGGACTGCCACGGCCAGCTCGGAGGTCCGCATCTTCGGGGCGAACATCGTGAAGTCGGTCTCGCCCGAGCGGGCGACGATCGGCCAGGTGGTCACGTGGCGGGTCGACGTCCTGATCGTCCCCAACACGACGTTCTACGACGCCTCGATCATCGACCAGCTGCCCGCCGGCGTGGTCGACCAGACCATCACGAGCTACGAGTGCCTCGTGTTCTCCACGCCGGTCGTCCCGTGCAGCACGGTTCCCGTCCGCCTGGACGATGCCGCCGGCCCGGGCGGGTCGACGATCGTCGGCTGGAACTTCGGTGACCTCGCGCCCAGCCCCGACCTGCGCATCGTCTCCGCGACGTACACGGGCAGGATCGCCGACGTCCCCGGCAACGTCGCCGGTGTCACGCTGACCAACACGGCGCACACGGCCTGGAACGTCACGGCCGACGGGCCCAACGACGACCCGGAGTCGGCGGGCGCGACGTTCGACGCGACGGGTCCGTCCGCGAGCGCGACCGTGACCGTGATCGAGCCGGACGTGACCATCGACAAGGTCGCCGACGACCCGACGCCCGGGCCCGCGGACCGGTTCGAGTACACGATCACCGCCCACAACTCCGCGGACCCGACGTCGAGCGACTCGTGGAACGGCGTCCTCGTCGACACCGTGCCCGTGGGTGTCGTGGTCGACCCCGACAGCATCAGCTTCGGCGGCGTGCTGACCGGCGACGACCCGGTGCGCGGCGGCGGCACGATCACCTGGGACACCCGAGGCCTGGCGATCGCCTACCCGCCCGGCGCCGACGTGACGGTGACCTACGTCGCCACGCTGGCGCCGTCGGAGCTCCTCGACCCGACCGCGCTGGTCAACTCGGTGCAGGTGACCAACTACGAGTCGCTCGAGTCCGGCGGTCGCGTCTACGTCGGTCCGACGGCGACCGCGCAGGTCGCCCCGGCGTTCCCGCACCTGCAGACCACCAAGACCGCGGTCTCGGCCGCGCCCGCGTACATCGGGTCGCCCTTCACCTGGCGGGTCGCGACGACGAACGACGGCTCAGCCCCGGCGTTCGGTATCGACATCACGGAYGTCCTCCCGGCCGGCTGGGAGTACGTGCCGGGCACCTCGCAGCTGACGTCGCCCGCCGGCACCAACGTCCCGCACGCCGACCCGGTGATCGGCGGGGGCGTGGCGGTGTGGTCCGACCTCGGCACGCTGCAGCCCACCCAGACGGCGAGCATGACGTTCCAGCTCCGGCCGACCACGGCCGTGGTGACGGCTCCGGGGGTCGGGTCGACGATTCCGCAGGTCAACCGCGCGCGGGTGCAGGGCGAGGACGCGACGGGGGCGACCGGGAACGCCGACGGCGACTACGACAACGGCCAGGTCACCGCGCAGACGCGCATCGACTCGGCAGACCTGCAGGTGACCAAGACGCACGCGACGCCGGTGGTCGCGGGCAGCAACGCGACGTGGACCGTCACCGTGCGCAACAACGGGCCGAACACGGCCGTGGGACCGTTCGTCATCACGGACACCCTGCCCCCGGGCACGGGATTCGTCTCGGCGACCGGCACGGGCTGGACGTGCGGCGCGCCCGTCTCGGGCGTCCTCACCTGCGCCCGGACCACCTCGCCCGGGACGCTCGCGTCCGGGGCCTCGTTCCCCGTGATCACCGTGGTCACGTCGATCCCGACGACGACGCCGAGCGGCACGACCTTCACCAACGCCGCCACCGCCAACGCGCGGACGTACGACCCGAGCACGGCGAACAACGCGACGACCGACGCGGCGACGGTCACCACCGACGCGGACCTGGCGGTGACGAAGTCCCACGCCGGTCCCGGCGTCGCCGGCGGCGACACCGTGTGGACCATCGGCGTCGTCAACAACGGTCCGTCGGACTCCCAGCCGGTGATCACCGTCACGGACACGCTGCCCGCAGGGACCACCTATGTCTCCGCCGTCGGCATCGGCTGGTCCTGCCCGGCGACCGCGACCGGCCAGACGTTCACCTGCACGCGGTCGACCGTGCTGCCGTCCGGCGGTGTGGCACCGCAGATCGTCGTCGTGGCCCACATCGCACCCGGTGTGACCGGGAACCTCACGAACACGGCGGTGGTGTCGGGTACGACGCCCGATTCGAACCCCGCCAACAACACCGCCACCAGCACGTTCCCCGTGACCACGTCGGCGGACCTCGCGATCCAGAAGACGCACACCGGCACCTTCGTCGCCGGGACGACGAACACCTACACGTTCGCCGTGGTGAACAACGGACCGTCCGACGCGGCCGCCAACCTCACGATCGCCGACACGTTGCCGGTCGGCCTGACGTTCGCGGGGATCGTCGACCCGGCGGGTACGTGGGCCTGCTCCGCGGCCGGACAGGCGGTCACCTGCACGAGCACGGCGCCGCTCGCGCTGGGTGCGTCCACGCAGGTGAGCATCAGCGTGAGCGTCGCGCCCGACCTCGGCTCGGGCAGCTTCGTCAACACCGCGACCGTGTCGTCGCCCACGCCGGACCCCAACCTGGTGAACAACACCGACACGGACGACACCTCGTTCACGTCCGTCTCCGACCTGGCCCTCGCCAAGTCGCACACCGGCACGGCCACCGCGGGTGACCTCTTCGACTGGACGCTGCAGGTGTCCAACCTGGGGCCGTCGGCGACCGTCGGACCGATCGTGGTGGCCGACGGGCTCCCGGCCGGCGTCACCTACGTGTCCGCCACCGGCACCGGCTGGGTCTGCACCGAGGACGCGGGCACGGTGACGTGCACGAGCGCCGCGGGGATCGCCGGCGGCTCGCCCGCGGCCCCGGCACTCGCACCGCCGATCACCCTCAGGGTGCGCATCGCCGCCGACGCCGGGCCCAGCGTGCTGCTGAACCAGGGCTCGGTCGACGGGCCGCAGACCGATCCCGACCTCACCAACAACGACGCCTCGGACGTCGTCACCGTCGTCGACGCGGCCGACGTGAGCATCGTCAAGGACGTGTCCGGCCCGGGCCCGTTCGTCGCCGGTGAGCAGGTCACCTACACCCTCACCGTCGGCAACGCCGGTCCGTCGGACGCCGACGACGTGCACGTGGTCGACGACCTCCCGGCGGGCCTCACGGCGCTGACGGCGGTCGGGCCGACGGGCGACGGCTGGACGTGCCAGGTGGCGCCGGACGAGGTCGTCTGCGACCGGCCGACGTTCCCGGCCCCGGCCGCGGGCGACCCGCCGACGACCAGCGTCATCACCGTCACGGCGGCGATCGACCCGAACGTCCCGCAGGACACGGACCTCACCAACACGTCGACGGTGGCCACCTMGACGCCCGGCGACGACCCGGCGGACGACACGTCCGACGCCACGATCACGGTCGACGCGCTCGCGGACATCGCGGTGACCAAGACGCACCCGGCCGGCCCGGTGAACGCCGGGGAGACCGTGACGTTCACGGTCGGGGTGACCAACAACGGCCCGTCCGACGCCGTCGGGCCGATCGAGGTGACCGACACGCTGCCGGCCGGCATGACGTTCGTGTCGTCGGCGGGGCCGTGGACCTGCGCGCCGGACGGCGCGGCCACCACCGTCGTCTGCGACCTCGACGACGTGACGTCGTTGGCGTCCGGAGCGGCTGCGCCGGACCTGCTGATCACCGCGTTCGTGGATCCGACCGTCGACGACGGCACGTTCACCAACACCGCGGTCGGCAGCTCGACCACCACCGATCCCGTCCTGCCGAACAACACGGCCACCGACGACGTGCTCGTCGTGACCACGGCCGACGTCTCCCTCCTCAAGACCCACGCCGGCGCGGTGCGCATCGGCGACGACGTGACGTTCAACCTGCGGGCCCGCAACGCCGGGCCGTCMGAGGCTCGCGACGTCGTGATCACCGACCCGTTGCCGGCCGGCCTGACCTACGTCTCGGCCGCCGGCACCGACTGGACGTGCAACGCCCTGCTCCAGATCGTCCGGTGCACCTACGCGACGCCGCTGGCGCCGCGGACGTTCGCCCCGCCGGTCGCTGTCGTCGTGACGGTCGGGCCGGAGGCGTACCCGAGCGTCGACAACGTCGCCGATGTCGACACGAGCACCACCGGGGACAACCGCGGCGACAACGAGGCGCGGGACCGGGTGGGCGTCCCGCCCCAGGTCGACCTGGCGGTCACCAAGACGCACGACGCGCCGTTCGTCGTCGGCAGCGACGGCACGTGGACGATCGGGGTCACCAACAACGGTCCGACCCCCGACCCGGGTCCGGTGACCGTCACCGACACGCTGCCCCCGGGCGTCACCTACGTCTCGGGCACGGGTGACGGCGTCACCTGCGACGCGACGGGCCAGACGGTCACCTGCACCCTCGCGGACGGCATCGGGATCGACACCCCGGTCGCGATCACGCTCGTCGTTGCTGTGCAGCCCGACGCGTACCCGTCGGTGACCAACGCCGTCACGGTGACGACGCCCAGCGAGGATGTCGACCCCGACAACAACACGGCGACCGACACCGTCGACGTGCTGCCGCTCGCGAAGCTGGCGATCACCAAGGACGTCGTCGGCCTCCCCGGGATGCTGCCGGTCTTCCAGATCGTCGTGACGAACCTCGGCCCGAACGTGACCACCGCCCCCGTCGTGGTGACCGACGACCTGCCGGAGGGGATGACGTTCGTGAGCGCGACAGGCACGGGTTGGACCTGCAGCTCGCTCGCCGACACGGTGACCTGCACCTACCCCGACCAGCTCGCGGTCGGGCAGGCGGCGCCGCCGATCGCCCTGGCGACGAGCCTGACCGCGCCGCCGAGCACGTCGATCACCAACGTGGCCGCGGCGAGCGGCGGCCAGCCGCCCGAGTCCTGCCCGGACTGCGCCCCGGTGACGGACGACGCGACCGTCGTCGTCCCCGCAGCGGCGGTCGCCGCCACCGGCGCGGACGCGCAGGCGGTCGCCGTGCTGGCGCTCCTGCTGCTGGTCGGCGGAGCGGCGCTGGTGACCATCAGGACACGGGGCCGCAGGCGACAGATACTGGTCTGATGATCTCGGGCGTGATCGCACAGCAGCTGCACGAGGCAGGGCTGCGCTGGCACCCGCGCCCCGGTGACCGGTTCGCGGTCAAGACGCTCGACGACCAGGTGTTCACCATCTCCGACATGGTGGTCGAGCCGCACGACTACCCGACCGGGACGGTGCTGGGGTTCAACGGCACGACCGAGTGGGCGCTCGACTCGGTGGCGCAGGAGGACGCCCTGTGGCTGCCGCGCGAGGACCAGCTGCGCGAGCTGCTCGGCGGCACGTTCCGCAGCCTCGCCCGGTCCACCTACGGCGGGTACCAGGTGCTGATCGAGGTCGCCGGCCGGCCCGAGCAGGTGTTCAGCGCCGACGAGGCGGCCGACGCCTACGCCCAGGCACTGCTGGCCCTCGTCCTGGCGGMGGCCGGGCGGATCTAGCCGTACCCGGCACTCACGTGTGCGGCGGGGCGGGGTGAGCGTCCCGCGACTGCGAACCCAGAGGCAACCGCGTGATCGACATGTACAACCTCATGGCGACGATGCCGTCAGGCCTGAGGTCGTAGACCACGACGTAAGGGAGCCGGTCTGCTGGTAGGGCCCCAGCGACGGCCGGCAGGCAGTCGCCTTCGATCATCGCGGCGTTGTCCTCGACGATGTAGGTGCGCGTCTTGAGCTCGCCCATCTGCACGTGCAGCGTGCGGACGAAGGCGGTGACCGCGGCCCGGCCCTGGAGTCGCTGGCCCGTCTCCTCGTTGGTCCAGGTGACGTCCTCGGTCAGGTGGCGGCCGAGGTCACCGTCCTTCAGGTCCCCGAAGTAGCGCGCCATGAGCGCCCGAGACGCTTCCGTGCTGTTCATCCTGTCGACCCGCTCACCGCAGCTCCGACGTGCACCAGTACGACTGTGCTCCGCGTCGTCGAGGAGATGTTCCTCCGCCGTCGGCGGGCAGCACAAGGTGGGCGGCTCGAGCGCACGGTCGAGATCTCAGCTCGCGCCGGGCCGGACGCCCGGCCCGACTAGACTCCGAGCCATGTCCACCCTCTCTCGCGACGAGGTCGCGCGCGTGGCGGGCCTGGCACGGATCGACCTCACACCGGCGGAGCTCGACCGCCTCGCGGGCGAGCTCGACGTCATCGTCGAGTCGGTCGCCCGCGTGAGCGAGATCGCCACGCCCGACGTGCCGGCCACCAGCCACCCCCTGCCGCTGACCAACGTGTTCCGTCCCGACGTCCCCGTGACGCCGGTCGACCGGGACCTGGTGCTGGCGTCCGCCCCGGCCCAGATCGACGGCAAGTTCGCCGTGCCGCAGATCCTGGGGGAGGACTCATGACCGACCTCGTCCGCCTCTCTGCCGCGGCGCTCGCGGACAAGCTGACCGCGAAGGAGGTGTCCAGCGTCGAGGCGACGCAGGCGCACCTCGACCGGATCGCCGACGTCGACGGGGCGATCCACGCGTTCCTGCAGGTCAGCGGCGAGGCGGCACTCGCGACGGCCGCCGACGTCGACGCGCGCCGGGCAGCCGGGGAGTCGCTGCACGCGCTCGCCGGCGTGCCGATCGCGGTCAAGGACGTCGTCGTCACCAAGGGCCTGGAGACCACCGCGGGATCGAAGATCCTCGAGGGCTGGATCCCGCCGTACGACGCGACTCTCGTCGAGAAGCTCAAGGCCGCGGGCCTGCCCATCCTGGGCAAGACCAACATGGACGAGTTCGCGATGGGCTCCTCGACGGAGCACTCGGCCTACGGCAACACGCACAACCCGTGGGACCTCGACCGGATCCCCGGCGGGTCCGGCGGTGGGTCCGCCGCGGCCGTCGCCGCGTACGAGGCGCCGCTGGCCATCGGCACGGACACCGGCGGCTCGATCCGCCAGCCCGCCGCCGTCACCGGCACGGTCGGCGTGAAGCCCACCTACGGCGGGGTGTCCCGCTACGGGCTCATCGCGCTGGCCTCGAGCCTGGACCAGGCCGGTCCCGTGACCCGCACGGTCCTCGACTCGGCTCTTCTGCACGAGCTCATCGGCGGCCACGACCCGCGCGACTCGACCTCGATCGACGAGCCGCTGCCGGCGCTCGTCGCCGCCGCCCAGCAGGGTGCGAAGGCCGACCTGTCGGGCGTGCGCGTGGGCGTCATCCGCGAGCTGCAGGGCGAGGGCTACCAGCCCGGCGTGCTCGCGCGGTTCGAGGAGTCGCTCGAGCTGCTGCGCGGTGCGGGCGCCGAGATCGTCGAGGTCTCCTGCCCGCACTTCACGTACGCGCTCGCGGCGTACTACCTGATCCTCCCGGCCGAGGCGTCGAGCAACCTGGCCAAGTTCGACGGCATGCGCTTCGGTCTGCGCGTCATCCCCGAGGACAACCCGACCGCCGAGCGCGTCATGGCCGCCACCCGCGGCCAGGGCTTCGGCGACGAGGTCAAGCGCCGGATCATCCTGGGCACGTACGCGTTGTCGGCGGGCTACTACGACGCCTACTACGGCTCGGCGCAGAAGGTTCGCACGCTCATCCAGCGCGACTTCACCGCCGCGTTCGAGGCGGCCGACGTGCTGGTCTCCCCGACGGCGCCGACCACGGCGTTCAAGCTGGGCGAGAAGCTGGACGACCCGCTGGCCATGTACCTCAACGACGTGGCGACCATCCCGGCCAACCTCGCGGGCGTGCCGGGCCTGTCGCTGCCGAGCGGGCTGTCCGACGACGGCCTGCCCGTCGGGTTCCAGGTGCTGGCCCCGGCCAAGGCCGACGACCGGCTGTACCGGGTCGGAGCCGCGCTCGAGGCGCTGCTCGAGAACGAGTGGGGCGGCCCGCTGCTGCTGAAGGCCCCCGAGCTGGAGGTCGCACGATGAGCACGCTGGTGGACTACGACGACGCCGTCGCGCGCTACGACACGGTCATCGGCATCGAGGTGCACGTCGAGCTGGGCACGCGCACCAAGATGTTCGACGGTGCGGAGGTGACGTTCGGCGCCGAGCCGAACACGCAGGTCACCCCCGTGAGCCTCGGTCTGCCCGGCGCTCTGCCGGCCGTCAACGCGGTCGCCGTCGAGTACGCGATCCGCATCGGGCTCGCGCTGAACTGCTCGATCGCGGAGACCTGCCGGTTCGCCCGGAAGAACTACTTCTACCCGGACGTCCCGAAGAACTTCCAGACGTCGCAGTACGACGAGCCCATCGCCTACGAGGGCTGGGTCGACGTCGAGCTGGACGACGGCAGCATCTTCCGCGTCGACATCGAGCGCGCGCACATGGAGGAGGACGCCGGCAAGAACACGCACATCGGCGGCTCCGACGGTCGCATCCACGGCGCCGAGTACTCGCTGGTGGACTACAACCGGGCCGGCATCCCGCTGGTGGAGATCGTCACCAAGCCGATCACTGGGGCGGGGGAGCGGGCGCCCGAGGTCGCGCGCGCCTACGTGCAGACGCTGCGCGACATCTTCCGGGCGCTCGAGGTCTCCGAGGCGCGGATGGAGCGCGGCAACGTGCGCGCCGACGTGAACGTCTCGATCCGGCCTTCTGCGGACAGCCCGCTGGGCACCCGCACGGAGACCAAGAACGTCAACTCGTTCCGGTCGGTCGAGCGGGCCGTGCGCTACGAGGTCAGCCGCCAGGCGGGCGTGCTCGACGACGGCATCGCGATCATCCAGGAGACGCGCCACTGGCACGAGGACACCGGGACGACCGCGTCCGGCCGCGTGAAGTCGGACGCCGAGGACTACCGGTACTTCCCGGAGCCCGACCTGGTCCCGATCGCGCCGGACCGCGCGTGGGTCGAGGAGATCCGCGCCGCCCTGCCCGAGCTGCCGGCCGCCCGACGCCGGCGGCTGCAGGCCGAGTGGGAGTACGCCGACGCGGAGATGCGCGACGTCGTCAACGCGGGCGCCGTGGAGCTCATCGAGACCACCATCGCCGCGGGGGCCAGCCCGGCCGCCGCGCGCAAGTGGTGGATGGGCGAGCTGGCCCGCACGGCCAAGCAGCAGGAGGTCGAGCTGGCGGACCTGCCCGTGACGCCGACCCAGGTCGGGCAGCTGCAGAAGCTGGTCGACGACGGCCGGATCAACGACAAGCTGGCCCGCCAGGTGCTCGAGGGCGTGCTGGCCGGCGAGGGCGACCCGGAGACGGTGCTCGTCGCGCGCGGCCTGGAGGTCGTGTCCGACGACGGCCCGCTGCTCGAGGCCATCGACGCCGCCCTGGCGGCCCAGCCGGACATCGCCGAGAAGATCCGGTCGGGCAACCTCGGCCCGGTCGGYGCGATCATCGGCGCCGTCATGAAGGCGACCCGCGGGCAGGCCGACGCCGGCCGCGTCCGCGAGCTGCTGCTCGAGCGGATCGGTTCCTGACACCCCGACGTCCGCACTCGAGAGGGTCAGAGCCCGCTCGAGTGCGGACGTTGCGGCGTTCCGGCGGACGCGCGCCGTGATCCGCCGGTAACGTCCCTGGCACACCCACGCCGTAGCGTTCGCGATCGGCGACAGGAGGCAGCGATGGAGAAGCCCACGCTCCAGGGCGAGATGATCGCGCTCCGCCCCATCCGGGCGAGCGACGCGGACGCGCTGTGGGAGTCGGTCAACGACGCCGAGGGCAACCGCCTCACGGGCACGACGCAGGTGTTCACGCGGAAGCAGATCGACGACTGGTGCGCCACGATCTCGTCGGTCGAGGGCCGGATCGACCTCGCGGTGACCGCGAACGGGTCCGACGAGTACCTCGGCGAGATCGTGCTGAACGAGATCGACGAGGTGGTTCGGTCCGCGAACCTGCGCCTGGCGATGCGCCCGGGCTACCGCGGTCGCGGCTACGGCACCGAGGCGATCCAGCTGATCCTGGGGCTGGCGTTCGACGGCCTGGCCCTGCACCGGGTCGAGCTCGACGTGCTGAGCATCAACGCCCGGGCCAAGTCGCTCTACGAGAACCTCGGGTTCCGGGTCGAGGGTCGCAAGCGCGACGCCTACCGGGACGGTGCGGGCTACTGCGACGGCATCATCATGTCGCTGCTCGAGGACGAGTTCCGGGCGAGCCAGATCCCCTGACCGCTCAGCGGGGCAGGTACTTCTCCACGCTCGCCAGGTAGGCCTCGGCATCGAAGTCCGGCACGATCGACGCCTGCACGACGTAGCCCTGCACCGCGGAGATGAGCAGCGGCACCTGCTCGGCGGCCAGCACGTCGGCGTCGTCGGCGGAGGTCCCGTGCGTCCGCTGGTGCCACAGCGAGACGTACGCGGTGAGCGCCTCGCGCAGCCGCAGGATCACCTCGTAGGCGAGGGCGTGGACCTCGGGGTCCGACATCCCCTCGCCCCACAGCTGCAGCATGATCCCGGGGCTGCCGAGCGACTGGAGCATGCCCGTGACGACCAGGCGGGGGATGGTCGGCGGAGGCGCGAGGGGGTCGACCTGCGCGAGGCGCTCGATGTCGCGGACGCGCACGCCAATGAC
>NZ_JBFULZ010000104.1:0-14086 GCF_054049635.1 Cellulomonas sp. P5_C6
GTCGTGCACGCGTGCGACGAGCCGCCCGTCGGCTCGGTCACCTCGCTGCCCGGCGGTGCCAGCGCGTACGCGGGTCGCGGCGGGTCGGTGTGCCTGGAGGCCGGCGGCGGCACGGCATCGCTGCCGTCCGACGCCGGCCCTGGCCCCGCGCTGACCTACGAGGGCCCGGACGGCACCTGGGAGGTCGGCACGGCGCAGGCCGGCGACGTGCTGGCGACACGCGTCGGCGGTCCGGTCGTCGAGCTGCACGCGGTCGACGGGTCCGGCGTGCTCGTCTGGGCGGCGCGCCGCTAGCCCGTCGCCCGCCGCCGACTCAGCCGGCGCGACGCGCCGTGGCGACCAGGGCGATCGAGGCGGCGGCGCCGACGACGCTCGCACCGGCTGCGACCCAGAAGATGAGGGAGTACGCGAGCGCCGGGTCCGCAGCCGAGGCCATGCCCGCCGTCAGGAGCGCCGTCACGACCGGCGCCGCGGCCGCCGAGCCGATCGTCCGGACGACCCCGTTCAGGCCGGTGGCCGCGCCGGTCTCGTTCGCCGGTGACCAGGTGACGACCAGCTGGGCGCAGATGGCATAGCCGATGCCGTTGCCGAGGCCGAGGACCGCGAAGCCCACGATGACGATCCACGGCGTGGTCGGCCAGAGCGCCAGGACGACCGAGCCGATGCCCATCACGGCCGCCGCCACGACGGCCGTACCGCCGCCGCTCAGCCGCGAGACCAGCACCGGCGTGAGCCGGCCGCCCAGGAAGACCAGGATCGCGCTCGGCAGCAGGGCCAGCGCCGAGACGGTCACGCTCATGCCGTATCCGTAGCCGGTGCTCGTGGGGGCCTGCATGAGCAGGGGCAGGGCGACGTAGCAGACGTAGGGGACGAAGCCGACGACGACGGTCAGCAGGCTCAGGATCGCGATGGGCCCGTGGCGGAAGGTCCGCACGTCCACCACCGGAGCGGCGGTGCGCAGCTCGACGAGCACGAGGGCGACGAGCAGGAGGACGCCGGCCGCGCCGACGCCGACGGTCAACGGCGACGTCCAGCCCCACACCCGGCCCTGCGAGACCGCGAGCAGCACGCCGACCAGACCACCCGCGAGCAGCAGGATGCCCGGCCAGTCGGTCGACCGGGGTGCGCTCGCCGCGGCGCCGCGGGGCACCCACACGACCACCATCGCCACCGCGACCAGGATCAGGGCCGCGCCGATGACGAAGATCCACCGCCACGACAGGGCGTCGACGACGACCCCGCCGACCACGAGGGCGAGCCCGGCACCGAGCCCGATCATGCCCGGGATCCAGCCGAAGGCCGCCGCGAGCCGCGGCCCGGTCAGCCTGGACCGGGTGAGCGCGAGGGCGAGCGGGAACGTCGCGGTGCTCACGCCCTGCACGACCCGCGCCGCGAGCAGCACGCCCAGGCTCGGCGCGGCGGCAGCGGCGAGGGTCGCGGCGGCGAAGACGAGCATCGCCGTCAGCATCACGCGGCGGTGGCCGAACCGGTCACCGAGGTTGCCGACCACCGGTGAGAACACGGCACCGGCCAGCAGGAACGCGGTGAGGATCCAGCCCGTACCGAGGCTGCTCGCGCCGAGCTCGCGCCCGATGGTCGGCAGAGCGGGCACCACGAGCGTCTGCATGAGCGAGAACGCGAACACCGCCGCGCTCAGCGCGAAGGTGAACAGGCCGGGCCGACGCAGCCCGGGGGAGCCGGGCACTCGTCGGTCCGCACTGGCTCCGCGGACGCCGAGGGTGCTCGGCGCGGTGGCCTCCGTCATGGTGGGCATGGGTGGTGCTCGCCTTCTGCCTTGTCGCGAGATTGGAACGGAACGGAACGTCCGTTCCACCTTATCATCCTCCTACACTGGGTCCATGCCGGATCCCAGCGCCCCCGACCGCCGCCTGCCGGGCCGGCAGCAAGAAGCCCGGTCGAACGACTCGGCGGTGCTCGCGGCGGCGCGCGAGGTGTTCTCCGCCCGAGGGCACGACGCGTCGATGGCCGAGATCGCCCGTCACGCGGGCGTCGGCGTCGGATCGATCTACCGTCGGTACCCGACCAAGGAGGCGCTGGTCGAGGCGCTGCGCGTGAACGCCGTGACCGAGGCGGCCGGACTTGCTCGCGAGGTCGGGGCCGCCCCGGACGGCGGGCCTTCCGTTGCGGCACCTCGTGGCGCCGTGGCCACGTTCCTCGCCCGGCAGATCACCGGCGCCACAGGTCCGATCCTGCAGCCCCCGGGCGGGGGCAACCCGATCTCGGCGGAGCTGGCCGAGGCGTCCGAGGAGCTGCGCAGGAACCTCGAGCGGCTGGTCGCGCGCGACCGGGCCGACGGTCTGCTGCCCGAGGGGTTCACGACGGCGGACGTGATGCAGCTCCTCCTGCACCTGCGCCCGGCGCTGCCGTTCCCCCGGGCGCACGCGGACGCGCTCCACCTGCGCTACCTCGAGCTCGCCGTGCGCGGGCTCCACGAGCAGGCGCGCGCCGGCATCGCCCTCGGCGACGGGCCCCAGTGGGACGAGTGGATGGGTTCCTGGCAGGACTGACCGTTCCGGTTTGTCGGGGCATCTGTACAGGGAACGCACAGTCGGGCCATAGTCAGATGTCCAGTTTGTCGGGCTTGTCGGGCGACGGTGCCCAGCGGGACACCCACCGACTGAGCGAAAGGTTCCTGGAGATGCGTCTGCGTACTCTCGGGGCAGCCGCGGCGACAGCAGGGTTGCTGGTCGCCGGGTCGATCCCCGCCTCCGCGCACGGGCAGGACGACTGGGGTCGTCATGGTGTGGACGACCTGTCGTCGTCCTGGCATCCCGGTCACGGCCACAGCAAGCCACCGGTCCTGAGGTCGACGACGACCGTCGCCGAGCACCTGACCGGCCCGCTGACGTTCGACGTCAACCCGTGGGGCGGCCTCGTCGTCGGCCAGGCGTCACCCTCCCCGGACGTCCCGAGCCTCCTGTCCTCCGTCAAGCCCGGGCAGGCACCGACGACCCTGGTCGAGGAGCCCCTCGGCACGGACCTCGCCGCGGTGTCGTCCCTGCTCGGGTCCACCACGTTCGCCACCCGCGTCGGTGACTTCGAGTCGGTCTCGTCCTCGCTGCTGATGCGCCGCTCCCCGAACGGGACCGTCACCCAGGTCGCCGACCTGCTGGCCTACGAGCAGGCGAACAACCCTGATGCGGTCAACACGTACGGCTTCCAGGGGCTCACGCCCGAGTGCCTGGCGATGGTGCCGCCGTTCCTGGCGCCCGCACCCGGCGGCGTCGACTCGCACGGGTACGGCTCCCTGATGCTGCCCGGCATCACCTACGTCGCCGACGCGGGCGGCAACGACGTCCTGTCGGTCGACCGGCACGGCACCGTGCGCACGGTCGCCGTCCTGCCGCCGGCCGCCTTCGTCGCGACCGCCGAGGCCGCCGCGGGGATCGGCCTGCCCGACTGCGTGGTCGGGGCGACCGTCAACCTCGAGCCGGTGGCGACGGACGTCGAGCTCGGCCCCGACGGGTGGCTGTACGTCACGTCCCTGCCCGGCGGCCCGGAGGACGGCAGCCTGGGTAACCTCGGCTCGGTCTACAAGGTCAACCCCCGCACCGGAGCGGTCAAGCTCCTGGCCACGGGTCTGGCTGGGGCGACCGGCGTGGCCGTCTCGCCGGACGGCACGGTGTTCGTCGCCGAGCTGTACGCGAACCAGGTCTCGACCGTCAGCCGCAACGGGACGGTCACCCCGCTGGGGGCGTTCACGCAGCCGGCCGGGATCGAGTGGCAGAACGGACGCCTGTACATCTCGACGAACGTCTTCGGTGACGGGTCGATCGTCGCGGCGAAGGTCCGCTGAGCCGCGCCCGTCGGGCGGCGCCCGGTACCGGAGGGGTGCCGGGTGCTGCCTGACGGCGCTGACCATGTGACGTAGTTCCACGGCTGCGTCGGTGCGGTCCGATCGCCACCATGGAGTGCATGCAGCAAACCCGTGACCCCGCCCTCGCCCCGATCTGGCATGGCTCCCCGGACCTGGACGAGGCGAACGCGATGGGCGCGGCGTCCGCGATCGGCCACCTCGGCATCGAGCTCACCGAGCTCGGCGCCGACCACCTGAGCGGTCGGATGCCGGTCGACAGCCGGACCCGCCAGCCGTTCGGGATCCTGCACGGTGGGGCGTCGGTGCTGCTGGCCGAGACCCTGGTCAGCTGCGCCGCCACGTTCGTCGCCGCGCCCGGCGCCGCGTGCGTCGGCATGGAGATCAACGCCAACCACCTGCGACCGGTCCGCTCCGGCTGGGTCACGGGCACGGCCCGACCGGTCGCTCTGGGCCGTCGCACCCAGGTCTGGGAGGTCCGGATCGTCGACGACGACGACAGGCTCGCGTGCATCGCCCGGTGCACGATGGCGGTGATCGACGCGGGGTGACGACGTCGTCCCGCGCGGGCCGACGAGCGGCRGTCGTGCTGTTCACTGGTGTCGTGGCTGTGCGGGAGCAGCGCTGGGGGACGGCGCACCTCGAGGGTGGCGGGAAGGTGGCCTTCGCGCTGACCGGCAGCGGTCCGCTGCTGCTGGAGGTGCCGGGCTGGTTGAGCCACCTCGAGCTCGGCTGGTCGATCCCGTCCGAGCGCATGGTCCACCAGGCGCTGTCGTCCGGCCGCACGCTCGTGCGCTACGACCGCCCGGGCTGCGGCCTGTCCGATCCCTACGAGGGGCCTCGGACGATGGCGCTGGAGCTGGCCACGATCCGCGCCGTGCTCGAGGCCCTCGGCGCGGCGGACGTCGACCTGTTCGGCTGGTCGCTGGGGGCGCCGGTCGCGGCCCTGTGGGCGTCGGAACGGCCCGAGACCGTGTCGAGGCTCGTCCTCTACGGCGGCTGGGTCGCGGGCGCCGCCCTCGGGGACGAGGACAGCCGGCGGCACGTCCTCGGGCTGCTCGCGACCCACTGGGGGCTCGGATCGGACCTGCTGACCGACATCTTCGCTCCCGACGCGGATGCCGGGACCCGTCGGGCGCTGGCCCGGTACCAGCGGGCCGCCTCCTCGGCCGAGACGGCGGTCGCGCTCCTCGGCCTGGCGTACGACCTGGACGTGCGGCCCGCGCTGCCGCGGATCTCGGCGCCGACGCTCGTGCTGCACCGGCGTGGGGACCGCGCCGTCCCGGTGGCCGAGGGCAGGGCGCTGGCCGACGCGATCCCGGGCGCTCGGCTGGTGGAGCTCGAGGGCCGGTCGCACCTCCCGGCGTCCGGGGACACGCAGGCGCTGGTCGAGGAGCTGAGAGGCTTCCTGGGGCTGCCCCGGCTGCGACGGGCCGTGCCGACGGGGCTCACCCCTCGCCAGACGGAGGTCGCGGCCCTGGTCGCCGACGGGCTCACCAACCGCGAGCTCGCCGAGCGCCTCGGGATCACGGAGCGGTCGGCCGAGTCGCACGTGGAGCGCATCCGGCTGCGTCTCGGGTTCCGGTCGCGTGCGCAGGTGGCTGCCTGGTACGTCGCGAGCGAGCCGGTGAAGTGAGGTAGTTCCACGGCTGTGCCGGGCCGGCGGGTCCCCGAGCATCGGTGCATGACCCGCAACCCGCTGTTCATGGCCCTGTCCGCCGCCGCGTGGGCGGGGTTCGTCGTCGTCACGCTGTGGACGGTCGCGTTCCTCGCCGACGTCGTCGTCTCGCCGACCGTCGACGGACCGCCGCGGACCTCCGAGGCGGTCGCGGTCATGATCGACCTGACGCTCCTGCTCCTGTTCGCCGTGCAGCACTCGGTGTTGGCGCGGCCCCAGGTCAAGGCGCTGCTGCGCCGACGGGTCCCGGTGGCGCTGGAACGCACGGCGTACGTCCTCGCCACCGACGTGTGCCTCGTGCTGCTGCTGGCGCTGTGGCGGCCCTGGGGCGGCCCGGTGTGGCACGTCGACGGTCCCGCGAGCATCGCCCTGTGGGCGCTCTGCGCCGCCGGCTGGCTCCTGGCCATCGCGGCGACGTTCGCGGTCGACCACCTGGAGCTCACCGGGCTCCGGCAGGCCGGCTGGGCCTCGACGCGGGACGCCACCGGGACGAGAGGGCTGAAGGTCGACGGACTGCACGCCGTGGTGCGGCACCCCCTGATGACCGGGCTGCTGCTGGCCTTCTGGGCGACCCCGCACATGGGTGCGTCGCACGTTCTGTTCGCCGTGACCATGAGCGCCTACATCGGCATCGGGATCAGGTTCGAGGAGCGGGACCTGCGTCGCGCTTTCGGTCGCGACTACGACGCCTACGCCGCCCGCGTGCCGGCCCTGGTGCCCGGGCTGCGACGTCGGACGAGGCCGTCGGACCGCGCCCCGATCGCCGTCGGCGGGCACGAGAAAGGCCCCCGTCAACGCATGCGCTGATCAGGGGCCTGTCTGCTGGCTCCCTCGACTGGACTCGAACCAGTAACCGTCCGATTAACAGTCGGATGCTCTGCCAATTGAGCTACGAGGGATCGTGCGGGAAGAAACTCTAGCAGCCGTTCGGGGGTGCCCCGGACGCTCAGCGGGGGAGTCCGACGGCGTCGCGGACCTCGTCCTCGGCGGCRTCGACGACGGTCGCGACGGCGGGGTCGGACAGGTCGATGGACGCATCGCCGAGGACCTGCGTGAACAGCTCGCCGACCTCGTCGCGGCGCAGGACGACCCGCGCCCGGTGGCCGCCGGGGAGCGTGACAGACACCGCATGGACGACCGACTGCTGCACCCGCTCACGGAAGGTCTGGGAGAACGCGAACGACCCGGGTACCTCGGCGAAGGTCAGGCGCTCGGTGTCGCCCCACACCCAGCGCAGGGTCATCGTGCGGGTGGCGGGGTCGAGCGAGCCGTGGTCGACGTCGGACCACGGGTGCCGCACCACGGACCCGTCGGCACCCAGCAGGTGCAGGGCCCGTCGGGTCGCGACGGCCCAGCGGTCCTCCGTGAGCTCGGTGCTCACGAGGATCGCGTCGCCGGGGCGCAGGTCGAGCCGGGTGCGGGCGGCGGCCGGGAGACGGCGACGGGAGAACAGGGCCACCGGGTCACGGTACCCGGGTGTCACGTCCGCCCCGATTCACCCGTCAGAGGGACGAAACGGGGCAAGGTGTATCAGATTGCCCACCGGAGGATCCTGGAGGTCAGGCGCGGTCGCCCCGACCGTGTCTGCGGAGCGCGACGGATCGAGAGAGGCACGCCATGAAAGCTACGTATCGGGTGCTCGCCTACCTGGTGGCAGCCGGAGTCTTCGTCCAGGCGGGCGCCATCGCGCTCGGCTGGTTCACCACCATCCACGAGCTCGACGACGGAGCCGTCATCGACTCGAACTACGAGGGCAACATCGGGCACTCGATCCACGGCACGGTCGGGACGATGGTGATCCCGATCCTGGCGATCGCGCTGCTCATCGTCTCGTTCTTCGCCAAGTTCGCCGGCGCGGTGCGTTACGCCCTGATCATCTTCGGGCTTGTCGCGCTGCAGATCACGCTCGCGTTCGTCGCGTTCGGCGCGCCCGCGGTCGGTGCCCTGCACGGTCTGAACGCCCTGGTCCTGCTCGGGGTGAGCATCACCGCGGCCTCACGGGTGCCCCGGGGTGCGACGGCGACCGCGAGCACCGATGCGGCCCCGGCGACCGCCTGACCGATGACCGAGCGGGAGGCGTTGGGTCGGCGACGTCGCATCGTGGCGGCCGTGGCCGCCTCGGTCCTCGTCCTCGGCCCGCTCGCCTGGTTCTGGTGGACCAGCCTGGTGCCGGCGAACGCGTCGGTCATGGAGATGGGGTACCCCGACGCGGGTGGCGGCCCGACGGCGTCGTCGAGCCCCCACGACCACGCGACCGTCGACGGGCCGACCGTGAGCGTCTCCTCGCTCACCGGCCCGTCGACGGGCACCCCCGACGTCGACGTGACGCTCACCGCCGAGTCGGGACGTGTCCAGGTCGGCGGCGGCCGGTCCATCGAGGGGTTCACGCTCAACGGCTCCTCGCCCGGACCGACGATCCAGGCCGTGGTCGGCGACCTCGTGCAGGTCACGCTGGTCAACAGGTCGGTCGCCGACGGCACCACGCTGCACTGGCACGGGGTCGACGTCCCGAACGCCGAGGACGGCGTCGCCGGCGTCACGCAGGACGCGGTCCCCGTCGGCGGCTCGCACGTCTACCGGTTCGTCGTGCAGGACGCGGGGACGTTCTGGTACCACTCGCACCAGGTCTCGCACGCGCAGGTGCGTGGCGGGCTCTTCGGTGTGCTCGTG
This sequence comes from Cellulomonas sp. P5_C6, assembly GCF_054049635.1. NCBI lineage: Bacteria > Bacillati > Actinomycetota > Actinomycetes > Micrococcales > Cellulomonadaceae > Cellulomonas > Cellulomonas sp. P5_C6. The sequence continues at coordinate 8,184 of NZ_JBFULZ010000104.1, forward strand.
GTGCACCCCGCGACCGGCGACGACGACGCCGACGTGGTCGCGGCCGTGCACACCTACGGGTCGACGCCCACCATCGACGGGTCCGCCGACGACCTGCGTGCCGACGCCGCGGCCGGCGATCGCGTCCGGGTCCGGGTGGTCAACACCGGGTCGGGCGTCCTGCGCGCGTGGGTCCCCGGCGCCGAGTACCGGCTGCTCGCCGTCGACGGTCGGGAGGTGCACGGGCCCGGCGCGGTGAGCGACCAGGCCGTCGTGCTCGGCGGTGGGGGACGGGGCGACCTGGAGGTGACCGTGCCGTCCGACGGCTCGTCGGTGCGCGTGCGGCTCGGCTCGCAGTCGGTCGTCGTCGGCCCCTCGGACGACGCCGCCGACGGCGACGACCCGCGTGCGGCGCTCGACCTGCTCACCTACGGCACGCCCACCGACGTCGGCTTCGACCCCCGTGCCGCTGACCGGCACTTCACCTACGCGATCGGCCGGCGGCCGGGGTTCGTCGACGGTCGGCCCGGCCTGCAGTGGACGATCAACGGGCACACCTACCCGAACGTCCCGATGTTCATGGTGAGCGAGGGCGACGTCGTGCGCATGACGTTGCGCAACTCCTCCGGCCAGCCGCACCCCATGCACCTGCACGGGCACCACCTGCTGGTGCTGTCGCGGGACGGGCAGCCGTCCACGGGGAGCCCGTGGTGGACGGACTCGCTCGAGATGTCGTCGGGGGAGACGTACGAGGTCGCGTTCGTCGCCGACAACCCCGGCGTCTGGATGGACCACTGCCACAACCTCCCGCACGCGCAGGAGGGGCTCGTGGCGCACCTGGCGTACACGGGCGTGACCGACCCGTACGTGCTGGGCGGCGGTGCCGACAACGCACCCGAGTGAGCCTCGGTAGGGTGTGCGGTGCCTCGGGGCAGTAGCTCAGCCGGTCAGAGCAGCGGACTCATAATCCGTGGGTCGTGGGTTCAAGCCCCACCTGCCCCACCATCGCCGAGACTCTCGGGTCGCCGGACCGCACCACCCCTGCCACGATCGGGCCTTCGGTCGGTCGAGAGGAGAGGGCAGTGGTGGCGACGAGCGGTACAGCCAACGTGGAGCAGTCCTGGGAGCTGGCGGCACGGGCGGGGTACGCGGTGAGCGGCGTGCTGCACGTGCTCATCGGGCTGCTGGCCCTGCGGATCGCCTTCGGCAACGGGACGCAGCAGGCCGACCAGTCGGGTGCCCTGGGAGCGATCGCGAGCACTCCGTTCGGCGGCATCGTCCTGTGGTTCTCGGTCCTGGCGTTCCTCGCGCTCGGCGCCTGGCAGGTGGCGAAGGCGTTCCACGGTGGCTCGCCGACCTCGTCGGGCTCCGGCGCCACCGGTGCGGGGGACCGGGCGAAGGCGATCGGCCGCGCGGTGGTCTACCTCGCGCTCGCGTTCGCGGCCCTCAGCTTCGCGCGCGGCGGTGGGACGTCCAGCTCGCAGCAGACCGCCGACCTGACGGCGAAGCTGATGGGCGCGCCCGGCGGTCGGATCCTGGTCGCCGCCGTGGGGGTCGCGATCGTCGCCGTCGGCGGGTACCACGTCTACAAGGGGTGGACCAAGAAGTTCCTCGAGGACCTCCACCGGCTGCCCTCCGGCGTCGCCGGGCCCGCGGTCCGGCGCCTCGGCGTGGCGGGGTACGTGCTCAAGGGGGTCGCGCTCGCGATCGTCGGAGTGCTCTTCGTCACGGCCGCCGCGCAGGCCGACCCGTCGAAGGCGACGGGCCTCGACGGAGCCCTGCACACCCTCCGGGACCAGCCCGCGGGGGTCGCTCTGCTGGTCATCGTGGCCCTCGGGTTTGTCGCCTACGGCATCTACTCGTTCGTCCGCGCCCGGTATGGCCGGATATAAATCACCCGTTTGCGCGCGAAACGTGCGGCGGCGCTTGTTGCACAGTTGTCCAGTTTCGGGCATAGTTCCCTTCGTCAGCGACAACGGCAAACCCGCCGCAAGGCGGGGACGCAAAGCCACGGGGCCCACAGGGCCAGCCGAGCTACCGAACGACAGGAGAACGATCATGGCTGTCACCACCACCGAGGCACCCCTCTCGCAGGGCGCTCTGCTCACGCCGGGCGAGGTTGCCGTGCTCTTCCGCGTCGACCCGAAGACGGTCACGCGCTGGGCCCAGGCCGGCAAGCTCTCGGCCGTCCGTACCCTGGGCGGCCACCGCCGCTTCCACGAGTCCGAGGTGCGTCAGCTCCTCACCGGCGTGCCCCAGCAGCGCGCGGCGGAGTGACCTCGGTCCTCAGCTAGTCACGAGAAGGCCCCTCCCGATGACGGGCAGGGGCCTTTCTCATGCTCCCAGGGGTCGGGTCAGGGGTCGGGTCAGGCGTCGCGGACGATCGGGCAGGTCATGCAGTGGCCGCCGCCCCGGCCGCGGCCCAGCTCGGCCCCGCGGATCTCGATGACCTCGATCCCCGCGGCCCGGAGCAGGGCGTTCGTCGCGGTGTTCCGGTCGTACGTGAACACGACGCCCGGTTCGACCGCGACCGCGTTGTTGCCGCTGTCCCACTGCTGCCGCTCGGACGCGTAGGCATCCCCACCGGTCTCGATGACCCGCAGCTCCGGTAGGTCGAGCGAGCGGGCGACGACGTCGACGAACCGCGCGGTGCCCTCGTCGGTGATGTGCACCTGCCCGCGGTCCGCCGGACGCAGCGTGAACGCGTGGATCTCGTCGACGATCTTCGGGTAGAGCGTCACGACGTCCCGGTCCGCGAAGGTGAACACGGTGTCCAGGTGCATCGCCGATCGCAGCCGGGGCATCCCCGCGACGACGACGCGTTCGGCCGCCCCCTGCGCGAACAGCGCGGCCGCGAGCTGGGTGATCCCCTGGCGGGACGTGCGTTCGCTCATGCCGACCAGGACGGTGCCGTGGCCGACGGGCATCACGTCGCCGCCCTCGATCGTCGCGCGGCCCCAGTGGCGCTCCGGGTCGCCCCACAGGACGGTCGACCCGGCGAAGTCGGGGTGGAACCGGTAGACGGCCTTCATCAGCAGCGTCTCGTCGCGCCGGGCCGGGAAGTAGAGCGGGTTGAGCGTGACGCCGCCCGGCAGCCAGCACGTCGTGTCGCGCGTGTAGAGGGTGTTGGGCAGCGGGGGCATGACGTACTCGCGGGCGTCCGGGGAGTACTCGGCGAGCGCGAAGTGCCCGTCGTCGAACCCGCCGGTCACGTCGTTCGTCGCCAGACCGCCGATGAGGAACTCGGCGAGCCGGTGGGGCTCCAGGCGTTCGAGGAACTCCCGGGCGTCGTCGACCAGCTCCAGGCCGACGTCGTCGGGCACGATCTTGCGGTCCAGCAGCCAGTCCCGCGCGCCCGGCACGGTCATCGTCCGGGCGAGGACCTCGTGGAGCTCCAGCACCTCGACGCCGCGGGCCTGCAGCTCCGCGACGAACGCCCGGTGGTCGAGGATCGCGTTCTCCACCCACAGCACGTCGTCGAACAGCAGGTCGGCCGCGTTGGTCGGCGTCAGGCGCCGGTGCGCGAGTCCGGGCTCGCAGACGAGGACCTTGCGCAGGCGGCCGACCTCGGAGTGGACGCCGTTCGCGGGTGGGTCGGTCGGCATCGCGGATCCTCCAGCTGACGTCGGGGCGACCTCGCTCGACCCTAGCCCCGGGCCCCCGGGGCGGCTCAGTGCAGCGTGCCCAGCACCGCGGCGCGGACCTCGTCGAGCGAGCGGTCCGGCTGGAAGACCAGCCACTCGAGGCCGGCCAGCAGCGTCGCGCCGAACAGGGCCGCGGCCGTCAGCGAGGCGTCCCGCTCGGGCCAGGTCTCGGCGACGACCGTCGCGAACGTCCCCATCGACTCGTCGCGCACCAGCCGGATCGAGTCCTGCCAGCTGCGGCCCGTGCGGAACGTCTCGGCGACCATGAGCTTGGCGAAGTCCGGGTGCGCGCGGACCTGGCCGAGCAGCTCGGTGACCAGCGCCTCGAGCGCGTCGCGGCCGTGCAGGCCATCGGCGGCGTCGCGCAGGGCGGCGGTGAGGCGCGTGACGCCCTCGGTGATGATCGCCTCGAACAGCCCGGACTTGGAGCCGAAGTTGTAGAACACGCTGCCCTTGGCGACGCCCGCCGCGGCGGCGATGTCGTCGACGGACGTGGCCGTGAAGCCGCGGTCCGCGACGAGCGCGAGCGCCGCCTCGACGATGTGCTCCCTGGTGGCCGACGTGCGCATGGGCGTCAGCCTCTCAGATGCTCAGCGCGGGGTGCAGGCGCGCCACGGTCCACGTCCGCAGCCGCCCGGCCTTCCACGACGTCACGGCGAGCGAGGCCAGCGTCAGCCCCACCAGGTACGCCACCGCGATCCCGAGGCGCGCGTCCGGCGTGCCGGTGATGAGGTCGCGCAGCCCCTCGACCGCGTAGGTCATGGGCAGGAACGGGTGGATCGCCTGGAAGAACGCGGGGGTGGTCTCCACCGGGTACGTGCCGCTGGCCGAGGTGATCTGCAGCATGAGCAGCGCGATCGTCGCCACCTTGCCCGCGGCCGACCCCAGCACGGCGATCAGCATCTGCTGCACCGCGAGGAACGTCGCGGCGACCAGCAGCAGGAACGCGACCGTGCCCACCGGGTGCCCGATGCTCAGGCCGAGCCCGAGACCGACCACGCCGAGCAGCAGCAGGACCTGGCCGGCGCCGATCACCAGCGACGGCAGGTAGCCGGCGAGCGCGACCCGCAGGCCGGACGCGGGCGTGGCCAGCGCGCGGGTGGGCAGCGGCCGCAGCAGCAGCCAGGTGATCAGCCCGCCGACGAACAGGGCGAGCGGGATGAACAGGGGAGTGAACCCTTCGCCGAGGCTCGCCGCCGGGGCCACGTCCTCGTCGTCGATCGCGACGGGGGTGGCCAGCGCGTCGGCGCGCGCGGTGCGCTGCGCGTCGGTGTCGTCGGGGATCTGGGAGGCGCCGTCGGTCAGCCCGTCGGCCAGCTGCTGCGCGCCGCCGCCCAGCGCGCCGGACCCGTCGGCCACCTGTGCGGCGCCGTCCGCGAGCGTCGCGGTGCCGGTCGCCAGTGTGGACGCGCCGGTGGAGAGCGCAGTGGCGCCGTCGGCGGCCTGCTGAGCGCCCGTGGCCAGCGAGGACGCGCCGGTGGACAGGGTGTCGGAGGAGTCGGCGAGCGTGCCGAGCCCGGTGCTGAGCTGCTGGGCGCCGGCGGCCGTCTGGGACGCGCCGGCGTCGAGCGCGTGCAGCTGGCCGGTCATCGTCGCGACCTCGTCGGAGGACGGCAGCGTGGTGCCTGCCAGCCCGGCGAGCAGCGCGGCCGCGTCGGGGTCCCCGGCAGCGGCGCGGGCCGCGAGGTAGGCCGTGACCTGGTCGAGCCCGGTCGTCAGTGCGGGCAGCTGACCGGTGAGGGCGTCGACCTGCTCGGTGGCGGTGTGGACACCGTCGGCGACCGACCGCGTGCCGGCCGCGAGCGTGGTGCTCGAGTCGGCCGCGGTCCGCGCGCCGGTCGACAGCCGCGAGGCGCCGGACGCCAGCGTCGCTGCGCCGGAGGCCACCTGCCCGGTGCCGTCGTCGAGCGCCGCGGCACCGTCGGCGAGCCGCGCGGCACCGTCGTGTGCTGAGGCAGCGCCGTCGGCCACCTGCTGCGCGCCGTCGCTCAGCTGCGTCGACGCGTCCCGCAGCGAGATCGCCCCGTCGGCCGCCTGCAGCATGCCGTCGCGCGCCGAGCCCAGCCCGACCAGCACCTGGTCCACGGCCTCCTCGCCGGCGGTCGCGGCGACCGCGTCGCGCACGTGGTCCATGGCCGAGCGCCCGAGGGTCGTGCCGATGAAGGAGTTGGCGTCGTTGTAGGTGACGTCGATCTGCGCCGCGGTCGGGTCGTCGCCGCCCGCGGAGACCAGGTCGGCGGAGAAGTCGGTCGGGATGGTGACCGCGAAGTAGTAGTCGCC
>NZ_JBFULZ010000105.1:0-14042 GCF_054049635.1 Cellulomonas sp. P5_C6
GCGCGCAGCCGGTCCGCCTCGACCTGCGCGCGCTCCAGCCGAGCACGCGACTGGGCGGCGTCCGCGTCGGTGGCGACCTCGACCGGCGGCAGCATCTCGCGCCAACCGGGCGCCTTGAGGAGCCAGGCGCCGACGGCAGCGGACAGAGACGGCTCCGGGAGCTCCTGCGAGTCGGGTCCGACCTCGGCCGCCAGGTCGGGGTTCGCCTGCGCCCAGACGCGGGCCACACGGGCACGGAAGGAGTCGTCCTGCAGGGCCGCCCAGAGGGGACCGGCGCCGGCCGACGCACGCCGGCGGGGGGCGAACCGGTGGACGGCGCGCAAGGACGGCGGGACCTCCGCGGGCTCGGCAGCGCCCAGCGCGTCGGCCGCGACGGCGACGAGGGCGGTCCGCAGCGGCGCCGGCACCTCGACGGCGTCGTCGCCGGTCCCGTCCACGCTGCGCATGCCCAGCACCCTAGGCGGTCGGTGGGTGCTCCCGATCCGCGCGCGCCGCGGGCGGGTCTGYGACGCACCGGGCGAGGAGCGAGGTCGTGTCGGTGGGCGTAGGTAGCGTCCCAGCCATGTCGCCCGTCCGCCGCCTGCGCCCCGTCTGGGCGGACGCCACCCCCGACCCCGCGGCGCGCCCCGTGCAGCCGAGCCTGGACGACCTGGGAACCCCGTTGTCGGACGTCGTGTTCGTCGTCGTGGACCTGGAGACCACCGGCGGCACACCCGCGGACTCGGCCATCACCGAGATCGGCGCGGTCAAGGTGCGCGGCGGCGAGGTGCTCGGCGAGTTCCAGACGCTGGTCGACCCCGGCGGACCCGTCCCGGCCTTCATCCAGGTGCTCACGGGCATCACCACCACGATGCTCATCGGCGCCCCGCCCATCGAGGAGGTGCTGCCCAGCTTTCTCGAGTTCTCCCGCGGCGCCGTGCTCGTCGCGCACAACGCCCCGTTCGACATCGGGTTCCTCAAGGCCGCCGCCGCACGCACGGGCCACGCCTGGCCGGGCAACAAGGTCGTCGACACCGTCCGGCTCGCCCGCCGCGTCGTCACGCGCGACGAGGCGCCGAACCACAAGCTCTCCACGCTCGCGGGCCTGTTCCACGCCACGGTGACGCCCAACCATCGGGCACTGTCCGACGCCCGGGCGACCGTCGACGTGCTGCACGCGCTGCTGTCGCGGATGGCCCCCCTCGGCATCACGCACCTCGAGGACCTCGCCTCGGCCACGGACCCGGTCCCGGACGACGTACGGCGCAAGCGCACCCTCGCCGACGGCCTCCCGGACGGCCCGGGCGTGTACCTGTTCCGCGGACCCGGCGACGAGATCCTGTACGTCGGCACGTCCACGACGTCGCTGCGCCAGCGGGTGCGGTCGTACTTCACGTCGGCCGAGAAGCGCAGCCGGATGATCGAGATGGTGCGCGTCGCCCACCGCGTCGACCCGATCCCGTGCGCGACGCCGCTCGAGGCCCGCATCCGGGAGCTCCGCCTCATCGCCGCGCACTCCCCCCGCTACAACCGCCGGTCCCGGTTCCCCGAGCGCATGCCGTGGGTCCGCCTGACGTCCGAGCCGTACCCGCGCCTGTCGGTGGTGCGCGACGTCAAGGACGAGGTCGGCGCGACGTACATCGGTCCGTTCTCGTCGGCGTCCACCGCCCAGCTGGCCGTCGACGCGCTGCACGAGTCCTTTCCCATCAGGCAGTGCACCCGCCGACTGCCCCTGCTCGCACCCGCCGGCRCGTCCGCCTGCGTCCTGGCCGAGATGGGCAAGTGCGGCGCCCCGTGCACGGGCCACCAGTCGCCGGTCGACTACGCCGACGTCGTCGACCGCGTCCGGCACGCGATGCTCGCGGACGCCAYCCCCGTCGTCGAGGCGCACGCCGACCGGATCGCCTGGCTCGTCGCGCAGGAGCGGTTCGAGGAGGCCGCGATCGTCCGGGACCGGCTCGGTGGGTTCCTGCGCGGCGCGAGCCGGGCGCAACGGTTCGCCCCGCTCGCGGCGTGCCCCGAGCTGGTCGCCGCGCTGCGTGCCGACGACGGCGGCTGGGAGCTGGTGCTGGTGCGCTACGGCCGGCTCGCGGGGACCGCACGGGTCGACCGCCGGACCGACCCCCGGCCGGCCATCGCGACCCTGCAGGCCACGGGCGAGCAGGTCGAGGCCCCGGTCGCCCCCGCGCCCGCCGCGCACCCCGAGGAGACCGACCTGGTGCTCGCGTGGCTGGAGAAGCCCGGCGTCCGGCTCGTCGCCGTCGACACGCCCTGGGCCTGCCCGGTCCGGGCCGCCGAGTCGCTCGGCGACCCGGCGACGGCCGTCGCGGCGCTGGTCAGGCCGCACCTCGCCGCGGAGGGTAGCCGGCTCATCCAGCTGGTGACGGCCCCCGCCGAGCGGGAGCTGGACATCGCCGAGGCCCGCCCCGTCACCCTGGAGACCGACGACGCGCGGGTGATCCCGATCGGCATCCGCGCGCCCCGCACGGCATGATGACGAGCATGCTGACCGCCATCGTGCTCATCGACTCGGACGCCTCGCGGATCCCGGAGGTCGCCGCCGCGATCGCCGACATCCCGGGCGTCAGCGAGGTCTACTCCGTGACGGGCGAGGTCGACCTCATCGCCATGGTCCGCGTGCGCGAGCACGACGAGCTGGCGGACGTCATCGCGGACAAGGTGAGCAAGATCGAGGGCGTCCTGCGCACCCAGACCTACATCGCGTTCCGCACGTACTCGCAGCACGAMCTGGAACAAGCCTTCGCCCTCGGGCTCGAGGACTGATCCGCAGCGCAACGAAGGATCAGTCCGACCACAAGCACAGGGACTGACCCGCAGCGCAACGGGGGCTGAGAGCCCTACGCGCTGCTGGCGGCCCGCCAGCGCGCCAGGACGTCCGCGGCGGCTCCGCTGTCCAGCGACCGACGTGCGTGCTCGCTCCCGGCGGTCAGGCGCTCGACGAGGCTGCCGTCCGCGGTGCCCGGCAACGTGCCGTCCGCCACCAGCGCGGCGGCGGTGTTGAGCACGACGGTCTCGCGCACCGCTCCGGCGCGTCCGGCCAAGAGCTGCCGCGCGACGTCGGCGTTGTAGTCGGCCTTGGCGCCGCGCAGCTCCGCGAGGTCGATCCGCGCGACGCCCAGCTCGGCCTCCCAGTCGACGACGGACTCGGTCACGCCCCCGTCGCGCACCTCCCAGATCCGCGTGGGACCGGTCGGCGCGATCTCGTCGAGGCCGTCCTCGCCGCGGAACACCAGGGCGCTGGCCCCGCGCTGCGCGAGGACCCCGGCCATGAGCGGAGCCATCCGGGCGTCAGCGACACCGATGGCCCCCGAGCGGGGCTGCGCGGGGTTGGTCAGCGGGCCGAGGAAGTTGAAGGCCGTCCCGATGCCCAGCTCGGTGCGCGCCGCGGCGGTGTGCCGGAACGACGGGTGGAACACCTGCGCGAAGCAGAACGTGATGCCGACCTCGGTGGCCAGCTCCGCGACGCGGGCGGGCGGGTGGTCCAGGCGGATGCCGAGCTCCTCGAGGACGTCGGCGGACCCGGACGAGGACGACGCAGCGCGGTTGCCGTGCTTGACCACGGTGATCCCCGCGCCGGCGACCACGAGGGCGGACATGGTCGAGATGTTCACGGTGTGCGAGCGGTCCCCGCCGGTGCCGACGATGTCGAGGGTGCGACCGGGCACGGTGATGCGGACGGCGTGCTCGAGCATGGTGTCGGCCAGCGCCGTGAGCTCGGCGACGGACTCGCCCTTGGTCTTCAGCCCGATCAGGAACGCGGCCACCTTGGGCGTGGAGGCCGCGCCGCTCATGATCTCGGCCATGGCCCACGACGTCTGCGCGACCGAGAGGTCCCGCCTGGCCGTGAGCGTCGCGAACAGGTCGGGCCAGGTGGGCGCCGCCGGCGCGTCGGTCATCGGGTGACGGCCTGCGCCTCGACGAGTGCCGCGACGGCCCCGTGCAGCTCGACCGGGTCGAGCGGGCGGCTGACGACGGCGTCGGCGTTGGACCACGAGGCGAGCCACGCGTCCTGCGGGCGGCCGGTGAGCACCAGCGTCGGCGGGCAGCGGAAGATCTCGTCCTTGAGCTGGCGGGCGAGCCCGAGGCCACCGACCTTGTCGGCCTCGCCGTCGAGGATCAGCAGGTCCAGCCCGCCGCCCTCAGTGGTCGCGATGACGGCCGCTGCGGTGGCCACCTCGACCCACTCGATGTCGCCGGCACCGCGCCGAAGTCGTCGGCCGACGGCGAGCCGCACCTGTGCACGGGCGTCGACGTCGTCGCTGTACAAGAGGATCCGCGGGCCGGGGGTGGCCGCTGCGGGACGGGGCTGGGCCGTGCTGGTGGAGCTCATGGAGAGGCGTCCTCACTCGTCGTCGACGTGCGTCCGAGGGCATCTTGGCACGGCTCGTCCCGGCTCGGCGGGGAGGCCCGCGATCGGGTCGCCCGGACGCATAGCACGCAGGCCGCGGCGCGCCGCACAAAGCGACGCGTCGACGGGCCGCGACGGGCTCGTCGACACGCCCGGACGGGGCGGCGTTCCGCATGATTCCCGGCCGTCTTCTCGCGCGCGCGGCCGCCGATCCTGACGGTGTGACATTTACCTGTGGCCACACTGAGGGTCCAACGTCCCATGCGGGGTCGTCATCAGCCATAATGACGAACGTGTCGACCGCAACGGCTGCCCCGCGCACCAGCCCCCACGTGAGCGTCAACCGACCGAACCCCGTCTCGGTGGGGACGATCGTCTGGTTGGCCAGCGAGCTCATGTTCTTCGCAGGCCTCTTCGCCATGTACTTCACGCTTCGTGGAGCGGCGCCCGAGGCCTGGGCGGAGAACACCCCGAAGCTCAACGTCACCTTCGCGGCGATCAACACCACCGTCCTGGTCCTGTCATCGGTGACGTGCCAGATGGGCGTGTGGGCCGCCGAGCGGTTCCAGCCCGTGCGGACCGGATCGATCTTCCAGGTGAACCGCTGGGGCATGAACGAGTGGGTGACCCTGACCTACCTCATGGGCGCCTTCTTCATCGGCGGCCAGATCTACGAGTACGCCGGGCTCGTCAGCGAGGGCCTGACCATCTCGTCCAGCCCGTACGGCTCGGTCTTCTACCTGACGACCGGCTTCCACGGCCTGCACGTCGTCGGCGGTCTGCTCGCCTTCCTCTTCCTGCTCGGTCGCTCCTTCAGCGCCAAGCGCTTCGGCCACCACGAGGCCACCACCGGCATCGTCACGTCGTACTACTGGCACTTCGTCGACGTCGTGTGGATCGCGCTCTTCGCGGTCATCTACCTCTTGAAGTAAGGCGTGCCGGGCGGCCTCGCCCGACACTCCCAGACCCCCATCCCCCATGTGCGAGACGAGGATCGATCCGTGAAGGCACTCGCAGCCCGCAGGCAGGACCGGCGTGCGCCGATCGTGCTGCTCCTGCTGGCGCTGCTGCTCACCGGTGGCCTGTACGCGGTGCTGGCACCGACGTCGGCCGACGCGGCGCCGGTGAAGGCGAGCACCGACGACATCGCGACCGGCGAGAAGCTGTTCCAGGCCAACTGCGCCACGTGCCACGGACCGACTGCGTCCGGCACCGACAGCGCCCCCTCCCTCATCGGCGTGGGCGCCGCGGCGGTCGACTTCCAGGTCGGCACCGGGCGGATGCCCATGCAGATGAACGGCCCGCAGGCGCAGGTCAAGCCGGTGCAGTTCAGCCAGGACCAGATCAACCAGCTCGCCGCGTTCGTCGCGTCGCTGGGTGCCGGCCCCGCGATCCCGACGGCGGAGCAGGTCGACCCGAGCCTCGGTGACCCGGCCAACGGCATGGCGATCTTCCGCACCAACTGCGCGATGTGCCACAACGCCGTGGGTGCCGGCGGTGCCCTCTCGCAGGGCAAGTTCGCCCCCAACCTGTGGTCGACGACGCCCACCCACCTGTACGAGGCCATGCTGACCGGCCCGCAGTCGATGCCCGTGTTCAACGACGCGAACATCACCCCCGAGGAGAAGCGCGACATCATCGCGTTCATCGACCTGCAGGGCGGCGCGTCCCCCGGCGGTCTCGACCTCGGTGCCCTCGGCCCGGTGAGCGAGGGCCTGTGGGCCTGGGTCGTCGGCATGGGCCTGCTCATCGGCGCAGCAGTCTGGATCGGAGCGAAGTCCTCGTGAGCAACCACGAACCCGGCCACGAGGCCAGCAACGAGATCACCACCCAGACCGCGGGCACGCTGCCCGACCGGTTCGAGGACCCGGGCCACCCGGAGCACCACGACCGCCTGGGTGACAACGACCCGAAGGCGAACAAGAAGGCCGAGCGGCAGGTCGTCTTCCTCTTCGCGATCTCCGTCATCGCGACGATCGGCTTCCTGGTGGCGTACTTCGCGCTGCCGCCGGGCGAGACCGTCGAGTCGATGCGGCGCTCGAACCTCGCCCTCGGCATCGGGCTGGCGCTCTCGCTCCTGGGCATCGGCTTCGCGGCCGTGCACTGGGCCAAGGCGCTGATGAACGACCACGAGAAGTCCGAGGAGCGTCACCTCCAGCGCAGCGACGACGAGACGCGCGTCGCCGCCGTCGAGGTGCTCAAGGAAGGCGCTGCGGACTCGGCCATCGGCCGGCGCGGCGTCCTCCAGGGGGCCATGATCTCGGCGCTTGCGCTGTTCCCGCTGGCGATCATCGTGCCGCTCATCGGCAGCGTCGGTGAGGACTGGAACGTCTCCAWGTTCCGCCACACCATGTGGAAGAAGGGGACCCGCCTCGCGACGGACCCGACGAACCGCCCGATCAAGGCGGCCGACGTGACCATCGGCTCGGTCTTCCACGTGATCCCCGAGGGGCTCGAGGAGGCTGAGTTCCCGCTGGACGAGAAGGCCAAGGCCGTCGTCCTGCTGGTCCGCCTGGACCCGTCGGAGCTCAAGGAGTCCGAAGAGAAGAAGTCTTGGTCCTACAACGGGATCGTCGCATACTCGAAGATCTGTACCCACGTGGGTTGTCCGGTCGCGCTGTACGAGCAGCAGACTCACCACCTCCTGTGCCCGTGCCACCAGTCGACGTTCGACGTGGCGGACGGAGCGAAGGTCGTGTTCGGACCGGCGAAGCGGCCCCTGCCGCAGCTGCCGATCACCGTCGATGACGAGGGCTACCTGATCGCGCAGAGCGACTTCAACGAGCCCGTCGGCCCGAGCTACTGGGAGCGTCTGACGAAATGACGACGACAGCCACCCCCACCCCCGTCGAGAAGCTCGCCGCGGGCACGGCGGACTACCTGGACCAGCGGACCGGCGTCGGCACCGCGGTCAAGACGTTCGCGCGCAAGATCTTCCCCGACCACTGGTCGTTCCTGCTCGGTGAGATCGCGCTCTTCAGCTTCATCACGATCCTGATCTCGGGCGTGTTCCTCACGATGTTCTTCGTGCCGAGCATGAACGAGGTGCACTACGACGGTCCGTGGGCCGCCTTGCAGGGCGTGCAGATGTCCGAGGCCTTCTCCTCGACGCTGCGGCTGTCCTTCGAGGTCCGCGGCGGCCTGCTGATGCGGCAGATCCACCACTGGGCCGCGCTGATCTTCATGGCCGCGATCGTCACGCACATGATGCGCGTGTTCTTCACGGGCGCGTTCCGCAAGCCTCGCGAGGTCAACTGGGTCGTCGGCTTCCTGCTGCTGATCCTCGGCCTGGCCGCCGGCTTCTCGGGCTACTCGCTCCCCGACGACGTGCTCTCCGGCAACGGCCTGCGCATCACGGACGGCGTCGTCCGGGCCATCCCGATCATCGGCAGCTACACGTCGTACTTCATCTTCGGCGGCGAGTTCCCCGGTCAGGACCTGATCCCCCGCCTGTTCACGGTGCACATCCTGCTGGTGCCCGGGATCATCCTGGCCCTCATCGGCCTGCACCTGTTCTTCGTCGTGCTGCACAAGCACACGCAGTACCCGGGCTCGGGCCGGACGAACCAGAACGTCGTCGGCTACCCGCTGTTCCCGATCTACGTGGCGAAGGCCGGCGGCTACTTCTTCACGGTGTTCGGCATCATCGCGCTGATGGCGGCGACGATGACGATCAACCCCGTCTGGAACTACGGACCGTACGACCCGTCGCCCATCTCGGCCGGCGCACAACCCGACTGGTACATGCTGTTCCTCGAGGGATCCCTGCGCCTCATGCCAGGGTTCGCCGAGGTCGTGATCGGCCACTGGACGCTGTCGCTCAACGTGATCATCCCGGCCATGGTCGTGCCGGGGATCCTGTTCACGCTGCTCGCCGCGTACCCGTTCATCGAGGCGGCCGTCACGGGCGACCGGAGCGAGCACCACGTGCTCGACCGTCCGCGCAACCGGCCGTTCCGCACCGCGTTCGGCGTCTCGCTCCTGACGGCGTTCTTCATCCTGGTGCTGGCGGGCTCCAACGACCTCATCGCGACGCACTTCCACCTGTCGATCAACGACATCACGTGGGCGTTCCGGGCGCTGATCTTCCTCGGCCCGTGGTTCGCCTTCTGGGTGACCAAGCGGATCTGCCTCGGCCTGCAGCGCAAGGACCGCGAGCTGGTCCTGCACGGCCACGAGACCGGACGCATCGTGCGGTTCGCCAACGGTGAGTACATCGAGGTGCACAAGCCGCTGGACGCCCACGAGCGCTGGCTGCGGGTGCAGCACGACGCGATCCGTCCGCTGGAGATCGAGCCGGCGGAGGACTCCCGGGGCGTGCGCCGCAAGGGCTACGCGCTCGACCGGATGCGCCAGCGCCTGTCGCAGACGTTCTACGAGGACCGCGTCGAGCCCGTCACGCCGGCGGAGCTGGCGGCGTCGCACTCGCACGGCGAGCACGACGCCATCGGGACCGGCGAGGAGCACGCGCCGGCCGAGCTGGCGGGCGCCGTCGGCGGCGGCCAGCACCTGGTGGATCCGCAGGATGAGACGGCCCCCGACGGGCGGAATCGCTGATCCTGAGCAAGAGTTGACCGTGGAGCCGGGCGGCTCGCCTTCGCGGCGGGCCGCCCGTTTCTTCGTACAGAGCGGGCCGCAGCACGCGGTCCTGGACCGACGCAGGAGAGGTGTACTCACGCATGGCTGACTACTCGCTTCCGGATCTGCCCTACGACTACTCGGCTCTCGAGCCGCACATCTCGGGTCGCATCATGGAGCTGCACCATGACAAGCACCACGCCGCCTACGTGACCGGGGCCAACACGGCGCTCGAGAAGCTCGCGGCGGCCCGCGCGGCCGACGACTTCGCCGCGGTGAACCTGCACGAGAAGAACCTCGCGTTCARCCTCGGCGGCCACGTCAACCACTCGGTGTTCTGGCAGAACCTCTCCCCCGACGGCGGCGACAAGCCGACGGGCGAGCTGGGCGCGGCGATCGACGAGTTCTTCGGCTCGTTCGAGGCCTTCCAGAAGCACTTCGCCGCCAACGCGATCGGCATCCAGGGCTCCGGCTGGTCGATCCTCGCGTGGGACTCCATCGGCCAGAAGCTCGTCATCGTGCAGCTCTACGACCAGCAGAGCAACATCGCGCTGGGCCTGGTCCCCGTCGTCGTCCTCGACATGTGGGAGCACGCCTTCTACCTCGACTACGTCAACGTCAAGGCGGACTACGTCAAGGCGTGGTGGAACATCGTCAGCTGGGCGGACGCTGCTGCCCGCTTCGACCGCGCGCGCACGCAGACGGCCGGGCTCATCGTCGCCGTCTGACGCACGTCACGCCGAGGGCCGGCACCCCGATGGGGTGACCGGCCCTCGGCATGCCCGACTACTTCGTCTTCTGCAACGTGCCGATCGTCTTGCCGCCGTCGTCCAGCACGGTCATCTCGTCCCCGGACACGGTGGCCGACGTGGCGCTGGAGAGCCACGTGTCGACGTCCGCGCAGGCCATCATCGTCGCCGCGAAGGGTCCGAACTCGATGGTCGAGCCGTCGATCTTCCACGTGCCGTTCATCTGGTTGCAGCCGTCCGACCCGTTGACCTTCCCGCTCTCGATCAGCTGGAGGTAGACGAGCGGCGCCGACTTCGGCTGGGACCACTCCCCCGTGACGTCCTTGGAGGACAGCGGGGCGGCCGAGCCCGAGTCGTCGGAGCTGCTCGCACAGCCCCCGAGCAACGCGACTGCCAGCGCTGCGAGAAGGACGGGTCGAGTCACGAATGCTGACGAATGCCTCATTCCGCCGACGCTAGCGCAGACGACGCAAGAACGCCCCCACCGGAACCGGCGGGGGCGTTCTCGTGATGTCGTCAGTGCGCGTGCTGCCCGCGGGAGAACTCGAACACCCAGCCGACCAGGCCGATCACGCCGAACGCGATCCCGATGTACGAGAGCCACCACCCGACGGCGAGGCCGGCGAACGTGATCGCCGCGGACACCCCGAGCACCAGCGGCCACCAGCTCCAGGGGCTGTACACGCCCTGGTCGCCGGCGCCCTGCTCGATCTCACCCAGCGGGTCGTCCTCGGGACGCTCGTCGATGCGGCGCGCGAGCAGCGCGAAGTAGGCGCCGATCATGCCGACCAGGCCGCCGACCAGCGGGATGCCGACGGTGCCGACGGGCTCGCCGTGGCTCCAGGCCGCGTAGATGAGGCCGACGGGGACGAAGAACAGYACCCCGTAGAGGAAGAGCTTGGTCTCGAACTTCATCGCGTGCCCTCCTCGTCCGTCTCCGGACGGTCCTCGACGATCGTCGCGGTCGACTGCTCGGGCTCACCCGTGCCGTTCACCACGCGCTCGGTTGCCGTGCCGGTCTCCCCGCGACGGTCGGCCTCCCAGTCGAACGCTCCGGGATTGGGCTCGACGTGGTCCATGGCGGCGACCTCGGGGTGGTGCAGGTCGAACGCGGGGCGCTCCGAGCGGATCCGGGGCAGCGACGTGAAGTTGTGCCGCGGCGGCGGGCAGCTGGTGGCCCACTCGAGCGAGGCGCCGTAGCCCCACGGGTCGTCCACCGTGACCAGCGGCGCGTTGCGCCATGTCGTGTAGACGTTCCAGAGGAACGGCAGCGTCGAGGCCGCGAGGATGACGGCGCCGATGGTCGACAGCTGGTTCATCCACGTGAAGCCGTCGTCGGGCGAGTAGTCGGCGTACCGACGCGGCATGCCCTTGACGCCCAGCCAGTGCTGGATGAGGAACGTGGTGTGGAAGCCGATGAACAGCATCCAGAAGTGGACCTTGCCCAGGCGCTCGTCGAGCATCCGGCCGGTCATCTTGGGCCACCAGAAGTAGAAGCCCGCGAACATGGCGAACACGACGGTGCCGAACACCACGTAGTGGAAGTGGGCGACCACGAAGTACGAGTCCGACAGCGAGAAGTCGAGCGCCGGGCTGGACAGGATGATGCCGGTCAGGCCGCCGAAGAGGAACGTGACCAGGAAGCCGATCGTCCACAGCATCGGCGTCTCGAACGTGAGCTTGCCGCGCCACATCGTGCCGATCCAGTTGAAGAACTTCACACCGGTGGGCACCGCGATGAGCATCGTCATGAACGAGAAGAACGGCAGCAGCACCGAGCCGGTGACGTACATGTGGTGGGCCCACACGGTCACGGACAGGGCGGCGATCGCGATCGTCGCGTAGACCAGGCCCTTGTAGCCGAAGATCGGCTTGCGGCTGAACACCGGCAGGATCTCGGTGATGATGCCGAAGAACGGCAGCGCGATGATGTAGACCTCGGGGTGCCCGAAGAACCAGAACAGGTGCTGCCAGAGGATGGCGCCACCGTTCTCCGGGTTGAACACCTGGGCTCCGAGGCGCCGGTCCGCACCGAGCGCGAACAGCGCGGCGGCCAGCGGCGGGAACGCCATGAGCACTAGCAGCGACGTCACCAGGGTGTTCCAGGTGAAGATCGGCATGCGGAACATCGTCATGCCGGGCGCGCGCATGGTGACGATCGTGGTGATGAAGTTGACGGCGCCGAGGATGGTGCCGAAGCCGGCGAGCGCGAGGCCGAAGACCCAGAGGTCACCGCCGACGCCCGGCGAGTACACCGTGTTGGACAGCGGTGCGTAGGCGAACCAGCCGAACGACGCGGCGCCCTGGGGCGTGAAGAACCCGGCGCCGGCGATGGTGCCGCCGAAGAAGAACATCCAGTACGCGAGCATGTTGAGCCGCGGGAACGCGACGTCGGGCGCACCGATCTGCAAAGGCATGATCACGTTGGCGAAGCCCGCGAACAGGGGCGTCGCGAACAGCAGCAGCATGATGGTGCCGTGCATCGTGAACGCCTGGTTGTACTGCTCACGGGACTGGAAGATGTCCATGCCCGGCGCGAACAGCTCGGCGCGGATGAGCAGCGCCAGGATGCCGCCCACGGCGAACCAGACGAACGACGTGATCAGGTACAGATACCCGATCGTCTTGTGGTCGGTCGAGGTGATCCACTTGATCACCGTGCGGCCGAGGGTCTGGCGCGAGGGCGCCAGTCCGGGGATGTGCTCCGCGACGGCGGCCATCACTTATCGCCTTCCTTCGGAGCGCTGTCCAGGTCCTGCTGGCGGCTGTACTCGAGTCCGAGCGAGCCTTCCTGCCCCTTGGCCTTGAGCTCCTCGATGTGCGCGTCGTAGTCCTCGCGTGACACGACCTTGACGTTGAACAGCATCGACGAGTGGTACTCGCCGCAGAGCTCGGCGCACTTGCCCAGGTAGTCGCCGATCTGCGTCGGCGTGACCTGGAACGTGTTCGTCTTGCCCGGGATCATGTCCATCTTGTAGAGGAACGCGGGGACCCAGAACGAGTGGATGACGTCGCGGGAGTCGAGCGTGAACTCGACCCGCTCGTTCACCGGGAGGTAGAGCGTGACCTGGTCCTTGAGGACGCCCGTGCCGGCGCTGCCCACGTTCTGCGCGTGCTGGCCGGTGTCGTAGGCGTCGTCGTCGAGGTAGTTGAAGTCCCAGCTCCACTGCTTGCCGATGACCTGGACGTGGATGTCCGCGTCGGCCGCGGTGTCCTGGATCGCGGTCGTGTCGCGGTTCGTGTAGTAGAAGAGCACCCCGACCATGATGATCGGCAGGATCACGTACATGATCTCCAGCGGCACGTGGTACCGGAGCTGCACGGGGAGGGTGTCGTCACCCTTGCGCTTCCGGTAGACCGCGACGCACCACAGGATCAGGCCCCAGGTGATGAGGCCGACGACGAGCGCGGCGATCCACGAACCGACCCAGAGGTTGGTGATGCGACCGGTCTGGTCGGTGATCTCGGCGTCGGAGTTGCCGGGGAGCCAGCCGCGCTGCACCTCGGCGGAGCATCCGCTGAGCGCGACGGCGACGACGGCAAGCAGGCCGGCCAGCAGCAGGGCTGGTCGTCGCGTGCGACGGGGGGTGTCCGGGTGCAACGGGGGGACCTCTCACTCGCGTCCCGGCGCCGCCCTGCGTTGCTGCAGGCACCACCCGGGACCTTCGTCCTCGACGTGTGCAGCCTAGCGCGCCGTCCCCGTCCTTTCGTCCTGACGACACCCCTTGACGACACCGTGTCAGCACCATCACACCGCGGCTCCTTCACACGACCCGACGGTGCCGAGCGGCCGCTGGGCCCGTCGTCCCGCGCCTGGTCACGGCTCCACGGGGTTACGGTGCCCCGGTGAGCAGCCAGCCCGACCGTGGTCCCGCCGACACCGGGGCAACCGATCCTGTGACGCACGCCACTGCCCGTCGGGTCGTCCTCGACGCCGGCGGCCGCGCGCCCCTGCTGCCCGAGGCCCGCACGGCGTTCCTCGAGGCCCTCGATYAGGGCTGGGCGGACCCCCGCCGCCTGCACGCCGAGGGCCGCCGGGCGCGGATGCTGCTCGACGGCGCCCGCGAGGCGATCGGCGCCGTCGTCGGCGCTCGGACGCAGGAGGTCGATCTCGCCCCGTCGCACACCGCGGCCCTGCACGGGGCGGTGCGGTCGGTGGCACGCGGCCGACGTCGCAGCGGCGCCGACGTCGTCGTCGGCGCGGTCGAGCGGGCAGCCGTGCTGAACGCCGCCGACTTCGCGGGGAACCGGGTGACCGTGCCGGTGGACGCGCTCGGGCGGGTCGACGGTGAGGCCTTCGCCGCCGCGCTGGCACGGCCCGGCGTGGTCGTCGCGGCCCTGCAGCACGCGAACGGCGAGGTCGGTAC
>NZ_JBFULZ010000106.1:0-13893 GCF_054049635.1 Cellulomonas sp. P5_C6
GCGGCTACACCGGCCTGTACCTCGTCGCGGCCGTCGTGTGCGTCGCCGCGCTGCTCTGCGTGCCGGGACTCCGCGGCATCCGATGACCATCACCTCGACGAAGGCAGGACCCGCATGACCAGCCACCCGATCCTGCCCGCCGGCTTCCGCTTCGGGGTCGCCACCGCCGCGACACAGGTCGAGGGCGCCGCCGACGAGGACGGCAAGGGCCCCAGCATCTGGGACACCTTCGCGGCACGGCCCGGGACGGTCGTCGACGGCGACACCCCGGCGGTCGCGATCGACCACTACCACCGCTACCTCGAGGACGTCGGGCACGTCGCCGACCTCGGGGTGCAGGACTACCGGTTCTCGATCGCGTGGCCGCGCATCGTGCCCGCGGGGACGGGGGAGACCAACGCGAAGGGTCTCGACTTCTACGACCGGCTCGTCGACGCGCTCCTGGCCCGCGGCGTCCGCCCGGTGCCGACGCTCTTCCACTGGGACCTGCCCCAGCCGCTGCAGGACGAGGGCGGCTGGATGTCGCGCAGCACCGCGTACGCGTTCGCCGACTACGTCGACGTCGTCGTCGGCCGGCTGGGCGATCGCGTGGCGGACTGGTTCACGCTCAACGAGATGAGCGTCCACACCCTGTACGGGTACGGGCTCGCCGACCACGCGCCCGGTCTCGGGCTGGGCCTCGGCGCGCTCCCGGCGGCGCACCACCAGCTGCTCGGGCACGGGCTCGCGGTGCAGCGGCTCCGGGCCGCCGGGGCCACGCAGATCGGGGTGGTGAACCAGCACTTCCCCGTCATCCCGGCATCCGACGACCCCGCGGACCAGGCCGCCGCCGAGGCCTTCTCGGTCCTCACCAACTGGACGTTCGCGGACCCGATCCTGCGGGGCGAGTACCCGGCCGACGAGGTCGCCGGCGGGATCCTGCTGGGCACGGGCATGTCCGAGCAGCAGCTGGGCGAGGACCTGGCCGTGATCTCGGCGCCGCTGGACGTGTACGGCGTCAACTACTACGAGCCGACGATGATCGAGGCGCCGCGCGCGGGGCAGGACTACGCGGGGGTGCTCGAGGTCGACATCCCCGAGGGGCTGCMGTTCGCGCCCGTGCCGATCGAGGGCGTCGAGCGGACGGACTTCGGCTGGTCGATCGTGCCGTCGGCCCTCACCGACATCCTCGGCATCCTCGACGAGCGCTACCCGAACCTGCCGCCGGTCATCGTCACCGAGTCGGGGGCGTCGTTCCACGACGTGCGGACCGAGGACGGCGCCGTGCACGACGACCGCCGGATCCGGTTCCTCGACGCCCACCTGCGGGCCGTCGGCGACGCCATCGCCCGAGGGATCGACGTCCGCGGCTACTACGTGTGGTCGGCGCTGGACAACTTCGAGTGGGCCGCGGGGTACCGCGAGCGGTTCGGGCTCGTCCACGTCGACCTCGACACCCTCGAGCGCACCCGCAAGGACTCCTGGCACTGGTACCGCGAGGTGATCGCGGCGCAGGCGCGCTGACGTCGCCGGCGGTCAGTGCTGGCCGCGCGCCTTCATCCACGCGGGCCGCCCGTCGGGGTCCACGACGGCGTGGTACGGGGGAGTCGCGAGCAGCCGCTTCCAGAGCGGCAGCTCCACGACCGGGTGCGCGCGCAGACGCCCGGGCGGGCGCGGTCCCGACCGCCCGCCGGCGTACCAGGCGTCGAGGGCGGCCGCGCCGGCTCGGACGGCCTCGACCGCCTCGCCGGGGTCGATTAGCCCGTCGTCGTCGTCGCGGTCGAGGTGCTCGCGCCACAGCTCGAGCCGCAGCTCGCGGGCGAAGCCTCTCGCCCCGTCGCCCAGGCCCCCGGGGTCGCGTGGCTCCCGTCCGTCGAGGCGTCGGTCGAGGACCGCGGCCGTGAGCTCGGAGTCGTGCGTCCAGGACCGACGGTTGAGGTTGTCGCTGCCCACCGTGGCCCACACGTCGTCGATCACGCAGACCTTCGCGTGCACGTAGACGGGTCCGCCCTCGCGGTTCTCGACGTCGAGGACCTGGACGCGGTCACCGCCCGCCGCGCGCACGATCTGCAGAGCCCGGGCGTGGCCCAGCCGCACGGGCGGCAGGGCCAGCCGGCCGTCCTGGTCCGGGTAGCGGGGAACGACCGCGACGAGGTGCAGCCCGGGCTCGCGACGCAGCGCGGCGGCGAACACCTGCGCGACGTCGGCCGACCACAGGTACTGGTCCTCGACGTAGACGAGGCGACGCGCGCGCCGCAGGGCCTTGGCGTACCCGCGGGCGGCGCTGCGCTCGCCGTCGGGGGCGAACGGGTAACCCGGACGGCGCTGGGGGTACGTGCGCAGGAGCTGGACGGCGCAGGTTCCCGCCTCGGGCGGCGGTGGCTCCACCGACGGGAGCACGCTGGGCTGCCGGTCCTCCCGGCGCACCAGGTCGGGCACCGCCTGCCACGGCAGCCTGGAGAGAGCCGCGGGGTCCTCCCACCGCTCGCGGAAGACGTCCTCGACGTCGCGGACGGCCGGGCCGCGGATCTCCACCTGGACGTCGTGCCACGGAGGACGCGGCCCGTACTGGTGGGCGAAGGGCTGGTTCTGCGCGTCGCCGCGGTGGTCGGCGTCGTCCCGCCGCCCGTGCGCCAGGTCGATCCCGCCGAGCAGAGCCACGTCGTCCCCCGGGCGTCCCGGGTGCCGGATGACTACGAACTTCTGGTGGTGGCTGCCGACGGAGCGCACGCGCTGGTCCAGCAGCACCTCGCCGCCGACGTCGTTGACCCGCTCGGAGAGGGTCCGGTTCTCCTCGTTCGAGAACCGCATCCGGTCCAGGTGCGAGCGCCAGATCAGTCCCTTGACCAGCGCGCCGCGGAGCACGGCGTCCGACAGCGCCTCGGCGACGGTCGGGCCGTCGTCCGTCAGCCGCTCGTCCGGGTCTCCGCGCCAGTCGCTGAAGAGCACCAGGTCGCCGTCGCCCGTCCGGGCCAGCTCCTCGGCGAGGACGGCGAAGTACGCGGAGCCGTGCACGAGCGGTCGCACCGCGTTGCCCTCGGTCCACGGCCGGATCCGCGTCGCGTCGTTGCCGCGCTGCTCGCCGGTGAGYAACCACCCCAGCTCGGTCCGTCCGCCGGCGATGGCCGGCAGGCGCACCCCGGACCGCCTCCGACGCGCGCGTGACCTGGGACGGAGCGCGGGGAGCGCGAAGCGGTGCACGGGACCAAACTCGCACAGGTGGCCGGTCGCGGCCACGGGCGAGCGGGACCGGGCACGCCGGCCTCGCTGGAGTAGCCCGCTCGTCGCACCGCGCGCGCAACCCGGGGGCTTCCGCCAGACTTGCTGGGCACCCGTGCGACGTGGGGGGAGCCGGTCGGATGAGCGTTCTGCGCACCAAGCCCGTCGAGCAGTCCATGGCGGACTCCGAGGAGCCGGAGTTCAAGCTCAAGCGCTCGCTCAGCGCGCTCGACCTGGTGGTGTTCGGCGTCGGGGTCGTCATCGGCGCGGGCATCTTCACGCTGACCGGTCGGGCGGCGCACGAGGTCGCCGGGCCCGGGATCGTCCTGTCGTTCGTGATCGCGGCCTTCTGCTGCGCGCTCGCGGCGATGTGCTACGCCGAGTTCGCCTCGACGGTGCCCGTCTCGGGGTCGGCGTACACGTTCAGCTACTCGAGCCTGGGCGAGATCTTCGCGTGGATCATCGGGTGGGACCTCATCCTCGAGATGTTCCTGGGCGCCAGCGTCGTCGCGCAGGGTTGGAGCGCGTACCTCGGGGTGCTGGCCGAGAACCTCGGCTTCGCGATCCCCGAGTCGATCGGGTACGGCGGCGTCGTCGATGTCCCGTCGATCGTGCTGGTGCTCGCGCTGGGGGTGCTCATCACCCTCGGGATCAAGGAGTCGCTGCGGGTCAACCTGGTGCTCGTCGCGCTGAAGCTGTTCGTCGTGCTGTTCGTGATCATTGCCGGCATCCAGTTCATCTCCACCGAGAACTACAGCCCGTTCATCCCGCCCGCGCAGGCCACCGAGACCACGACCGGCCTGAGCCAGCCGCTGCTGCAGGCGATCGCMGGGCTGGAGCCGACCGCGTTCGGCTGGGGCGGCGTCGCCGCCGGCGCGGCGCTCGTGTTCTTCGCCTTCATCGGGTTCGACGTCGTCGCGACGACCGCCGAGGAGACCCGCAACCCGCAGCGCGACCTGCCCATCGGGATCCTCGGCTCGTTGATCATCTGCACGATCCTGTACTGCGCCGTCTCGATCGTCGTGACGGGGATGGTGAGCTACGACAAGCTCGACCCCGAGGCCGCCCTGGCCAACGCCTTCACGGCGCACGGCGAGGACTGGATGGCGACCGTCATCTCGGCCGGCGCGGTCGCCGGCCTGACCACCGTCGTGCTCACGCTGATGATCGGCGGCAGCCGCGTGATCTTCGCGATGAGCCGCGACCACCTGCTGCCCGTCGGCCTGGCCCGGGTGCACCCGACGTTCCGCACGCCGTGGGTCATTACCGCCGTCGTGACGGTCGTCGTGGCCCTCGTCGCCGGCCTGACCCCCGTCGGGGTGCTCGAGGAGATGGTCAACATCGGCACCCTGAGCGCGTTCGTGCTGGTCAGCATCGGGGTGCTCGTCCTGCGACGCAAGCGCCCCGACCTGCCGCGCTCGTTCAAGGTGCCGTGGATGCCGGTGCTGCCGCTGCTGTCCGCGGCCGTGTGCCTCTACCTCATGCTCAACCTGTCGGTGGAGACGTGGCTGCGATTCGTCGTCTGGCTGGTGCTCGGGTTCGTCGTGTACTTCGGGTACTCGATGCGCCGATCGAGGCTGGCGACACAGACGCCCACATCAGTCCACTGACCCCGGCGGCGCTCAGGCCCGCGGCTCGGTGCGCGCCTCCTCGACGGCCACGGGCTCGGGCCGCGTCTCCTCGACGGTCACGTCGGGCTCGGTGCGCGTCTCCTCGACGGTCACGTCGGGGTCGATGCGATCGGCCGTGCTCAGCCGCTCGTCCAGCTCGGACCGGGCGCCGCTCGCCTCCGTCGCGCGGGCACGCGCCTCGTTCTGCAGCGCCGCCGCGTCGGCCGCGCGGGCGTCGGCCTCGGCCTGCGCCAGTCGCGCCTGTGCGTCCAACCGGGCGGCCTCCGCCTCACGGCGCTGGACCTCCACCTGGTCGGCGGCGGCCTGCTCTCGGATCTCCTGCGCGCGCGCACGCTCGGCGTCGACCTTGCGCGCCCCGCTGCGCCGGCTGAGGCCGATAGCTGCGATGACGACCACGACGACCACGACGATGGCGACGATGATCCAGACGGTCTGCGAGTCCATGGGTCTACCTCCTGGGAGATGGCAACCCCACGATTGGACTGCCGTCCGAGAAGGTCCGCAAGCCGGGGCGTGCGCCGACGGCGGGCCGCTCAGCTGGGGTCGCGCCGGAGCAGCAGTGCCTCGCCCTGGCCTCCGCCGCCGCACAGCGCGACCGCGGCACGACCCCCGCCCCGGCGCGCGAGCTCCATCGCGGCGTGCCCGGCCAACCGCGCGCCCGACGCACCGATCGGGTGCCCGAGCGCGATCGCCCCGCCGTGGACGTTCGTCTGCTCGAGCGGGTACCCGAGGTCGGCGAGGGACTGCACGACGACCGATCCGAAGGCCTCGTTGATCTCGACGAGGTCCACCGACGACAGGTCCCAGCCGCCCCGCGCCAGTGCCGCCGAGATCGCCGACGACGGCTGCGAGTGCAGGGAGTTGTCCGGCCCGGCCACCTGCCCCGACGCCCCGACGGACGCCAGCCACGGCAGTCCGAGGTCTTCCGCCACCTCCCGCGCGGCCACGACGACGGCCGCCGCGCCGTCGGTCAGGGGCGACGCGTTCCCCGCCGTGATCGTGCCGTCGGCCGAGAACGCGGCCCGCAGGGCGGCCAACGACTCCAGCGACGTCTCGGGGCGGATGCCCTCGTCGACCGAGACGACCACGGCCTCCCCGCGCCGCTGCGGAACCTCGACCGGCGCGATCTCGGCCGCGAACACGCCCGACGCGACGGCCTCGGCGGCCCGCCGGTGGCTCTCGACGGCGACCCGGTCCTGCGCCTCCCGGGAGATCGACAGCAGCTTGTTCCCCCGCTCGGTCGACGACCCCATCGACTCGCGGTCGAACGCGTCGGTCAGCCCGTCGAACGCCAGCGAGTCGACGGCCGTGATGTCCCCGTACGTCCAGCCCCTCCGCGATCCCGGCAGCAGGTGCGGCGCCTGGCTCATCGACTCCTGTCCGCCGGCGACGACGATCGAGGCCTCGCCCAGCCGGATCATCCGCGCGGCGTCGATGATCGCCGCCAGCCCGCTGAGGCAGACCTTGTTGATCGTGGTCGCGGGGACGTTCCAGGGGATGCCGGCCGCGACGGCCGCCTGGCGCGCGGGGTTCTGACCTGCACCGGCCTGGACCACCTGCCCCATCAGCACCTGGTCGACCGAGGTCGCCGGCACCCCGGCCCTGGCCAGCGCCCCGCGGATCGCGACGGCCCCGAGCGACGCGGCGGACAGCGACGACAGCCCGCCCCCGAGCCGCGCCATCGGCGTGCGCGCGAACGCCAGGATCACGACCTCACGGTCGTCGGAAGTGCCCATGACCACACCATCCCTGTCCGTCGGACCACCCTGTCCGTAGGACGACATTGTGCGCCGTACGGTCGACACTCGCGCCAGCCCATGGGCACAAGGTCCCTTGCCGACATACTCTGGCGGGACATCAGGCAATGGGGCCTAGCTTCACAAGAGCGACGGCTCCGCCACCAGACGGAGCGAAACATGTTGCGTACAGATGTGTCCCCCAGTCGTGCCCTGCGCACGGCCCGGCCCCAGACCGACGATCTCGTGAGGCTCGTGACGCCCGACGGCGTGCGTCACGACGACCCCGTGCACGACCCCTGGATCGCGGACGTCGACGACGACCAGCTGCGAGCCCTCTACGAGGACATGGTCGTCGTCCGCCGCTTCGACACCGAGGCCACGGCGCTCCAGCGGCAAGGACAGCTCGGGCTGTGGCCGCCGCTCCTGGGCCAGGAGGCCGCGCAGATCGGCTCCGCCCGCGCGCTGCGCACGGACGACTTCGTCTTCTCCAGCTACCGCGAGAACGGCGTGGCGTACTGCCGCGGCGCGCAGCCGGTCGACCTCATGCGCGTGTGGCGGGGGACCGCCCTGGCCGGCTGGGACCCGCGGTCCATCGGCATGGCGACGCCGCAGGTGATGATCGGCGCGCAGACCCTGCACGCCACCGGGTACGCGCTCGGCTGCGTGAAGGACGGCGTCGACTCCGTGGCCGTCGCGTACTTCGGGGACGGCGCCACCAGCAAGGGGGACGTGCACGAGGCGATGGTCTTCGCCGCGAGCTTCGCCGCCCCCGTCATCTTCTTCTGCCAGAACAACCAGTGGGCGATCTCGGAGCCGGTGGGCCTGCAGGCGCAGCGCTCGATCGCCGACCGCGCCCCCGGGTACGGGATCCCGAGCATCCGGGTCGACGGCAACGACGTGCTCGCGGTCCTGGCCGCCACGCGGGTGGCCCTCGACCGGGCCCGCAGGGGCGACGGCCCGACGTTCATCGAAGCCGTCACGTACCGGATGGGGCCGCACACCACGTCCGACGACCCCACCCGGTACGTCGACCCGGCGGAGA
Source organism: Cellulomonas sp. P5_C6 (assembly GCF_054049635.1). NCBI lineage: Bacteria > Bacillati > Actinomycetota > Actinomycetes > Micrococcales > Cellulomonadaceae > Cellulomonas > Cellulomonas sp. P5_C6. The sequence continues at coordinate 7,611 of NZ_JBFULZ010000106.1, forward strand.
AGTCGGAGTGGGCGGCGCAGGACCCGATCGTGCGGATCGAGCGGCTGCTCACGGCCAAGGGCGCGCTCTCCGACGAGCAGGCGGCCGAGATCACGCGGAAGGCCGACCAGTTCGCGACGGAGATGCGCAAGGGCTGCCTCGGTCTGCCGAACCCCGAGCCGCTGGCCGTCTTCGACCACGTGTTCGTCGAACCCACGGCGCCCCTCGAACGCCAGCGCAGCCAGTACGCCGCCTACCTCGCGATGTTCGACGGGGGTGAGGGCTGATGCGTGAGCTGACCCTGGCCGCCGCGCTCACCTCGGGCCTGCGGCACGCGCTCGACGACGACCCGACCGTGGTGCTGCTCGGCGAGGACATCGGCAAGCTCGGCGGCGTCTTCCGGGTGACCGACGGGCTGCAGCGCGACTTCGGCGCCGACCGCGTCATGGACACCCCGCTCGCGGAGGCCGGGATCATGGGTGTCGCCGTCGGCCTCGCGTACCGGGGCTACCGGCCCGTGGTCGAGATCCAGTTCGACGGCTTCGTCCACCCGGCCTTCGACCAGATGGTCACGCAGGTGGCCAGGCTGCACTACCGGACCGGCGGGGCCGTGCGGATGCCGATCACCGTGCGCATCCCGTACGGCGGCGGCATCGGCGCGGTCGAGCACCACTCCGAGTCGCCCGAGGCCTACTTCGCCCACACGCCCGGGCTGCGCGTGGTCACCTGCGGCGGCCCGCAGGACGCGCACACGATGCTGCGCCAGGCCATCGCGAGCGACGACCCGGTGGTGTTCTTCGAGCCGAAGCGCCGCTACTGGGTCAAGGGGTCGGTCGACGAGTCGCTCGACGGCGCCCTGCCGATGGACCGCGCCCGCGTTGTCGTCGAGGGGACCGACATGACGATCGCCGCGTACGGACCGCTCGTCATCACGGCCCGCGACGCCGCGCTCGCCGCGCAGGACGACGGGTTGTCGGTCGAGGTCGTCGACCTGCGCTCGCTGTCGCCGCTCGACCTCGACACGCTCGAGGCGTCGGTCCGCAAGACCCGCCGGCTCGTCGTCACCCACGAGGCGCAGCGGAACGGTGGGCTCGGCGCCGAGATCGTCGCCGGCATCACCGACCGGTGCTTCGACGCGCTCGCGGCCGCGCCGGTCCGCGTCACCGGCTTCGACACGCCGTACCCGCCGGCCAAGCTCGAGGAGCACTTCCTCCCCGACCTCGATCGACTGCTCGATGCCGTCGACCGGGTCATGGGCCGCCAGCACTCCCTGACCGGATGGAGCGCGCGATGAGCACCATGAAGCCCGTGACGATGCCCGACCTCGGCGAGGGCCTGACCGAGTCCGACCTGGTCGAGTGGATGGTGGCGGTGGGGGACACCGTCGAGCTGAACCAGGTGGTCGCCGATGTCGAGACCGCGAAGGCGCTCGTGCAGCTGCCGTCCCCGTACGCCGGGGTGGTCGCGGAGCTGCTGGTGGAGCCCGGCGCGACCGTGCTGGTCGGGGCGCCGCTGCTGATGATCGCGGTGGACGAGCCGAGCGTCGCCGAGGATGCCCCGGCGCCCTCCGTGGACGAGGTCGCGGTCGCCGACGACGAGCCCGCGGCGGCCAAGGCCCCCGAACGGACCTCCGTCCTCGTCGGCTACGGCCCGCTGGTCGAGGCGTCCGCACGTCCGCGGCGCCGGTCGCGGTCGGCGGGCTGGGTGGCCGCGCACGCCGTCGAGGAGGCCGAGACGCTCGCGCTGGCCGGTCCTCGGATCGGGCCCAAGGTGCTGCCGCCGGTCCGCAAGCTGGCGCACGACCTCGGCGTGGACCTGAACCGGGTCGAGGGCACCGGCAAGGACGGCATGATCACGCGCGAGGACGTGCTGCACGTGGTGTCGGGCGCGGCGACGAGCGCCGCCCGTCCCGCGACCAGCGCGGTGACCAGCACACACACGCCCACTCGGGTGGCGCCGGCCCCGGCGTCGTCGGCTCGGGAGGTCCGGATCCCGGTCGCGGGCGTCCGCAAGCAGACGGCGTCGGCCATGGTGGCCAGCGCGTTCACCGCTCCGCACGCGTCGACGTCGCTCACGGTCGACGTCACGCCGACCATGGAGCTGTTGGAGGAGTTCCGGGCCGACCGCGCGCTCGAGGGCCACAGGATCACGATCCTCACCCTCGTCGCCAAGGCGGTCGCGGTCGCGGTCGGTCGCAACCCGTCGGTCAACGCACGGTGGGACGAGGCCGCCGGCGAGATCGTCCAGCTGGGCTACGTGCACCTCGGGATCGCCGCCGCGACGCCGCGCGGGCTGCTGGTGCCGAGCATCAAGGACGCCGACGCGCTCCGGCTGCCCGAGCTGGCCGACGCGATCGGTGCCCTGACGGAGGCCGCGAGGGCCGGCACGACCACCCCCGCGGACCTCGCCGGGGGCACGATCACGATCACCAACATCGGCGTCTTCGGCGTCGACACCGGTACGCCGATCCTGGTGCCGGGGCAGGCCGCGATCCTGGCGATGGGCGCGATCCGTCGGCAGCCGTGGGAGTTCCGCGACGAGATCGCGCTCCGGCAGGTGATGACGCTCAGCCTGTCCTTCGACCACCGCGTGGTCGACGGCGCGGAGGCTGCTCGCTTCCTTGCCGACGTGGGCGCGATCCTCGCCCGGCCGGGAGCCGCGCTGGCCATGGTGTAGCCGTGCGCGCGAGGGACCCTCGGTGCGCCGGGGGTCCCTCGTCGCTCACGCCAGTGCCCGGGTGGCCTCGACCGGCTCGGTCGCGCGCGTGCGGCGACGACGCGCCGGGTACGGCACGGGATGCGCCACCGTCCACGCCGCGCCCGCGCAGATCAGCTCCTTGTACCGGGCGGCCAGGCGACCGCCCGGCGCCATGGACCGGGACCGGTCGTCGCCGGTGACCATCTGCACGAGACCGTCGCGCCGTCCCAGGCTGATGCACTGGTGCACGTAGGCCAGCGGCACGTGGGGGAGTCGGCCGCCGGTGAGGCGGGCGACGACGGAGTCCGCGGCCTGCCACGCCATGGGGATCCCCGACGCGCACGACATGCGCAGCGGGTTGCCCACCCGGCCGTGCGCCAGCGCCGCGTCGCCGACCGCGTAGACGTCGGGGTGCGAGACGGACCGCATCGTGCCGTCGACGAGGATCTGCCCGCGGTCGGTGACCGCCAGCGACGACGCCGCCGCGATCGGGTGGGCCGCGAAGCCCGCCGCCCAGACGGTCACGTCCGCGGGAAGGGCGTCGCCGGCGTCGGTGACGACTCCCGTGGCGCCGACGCTCGCGACGCCCGTGTGCTCGTGGACCGTGATGCCGAGCCGGTCGAACGTGCCGCGCAGGTGGTGCTGACCCGCCGCCGACAGCCAGTCGCCGAGTGCGCCTCGCACGGCGATCGCGACGTCGAGGTGCGCGAACGACTCGGCGATCTCGCTGGTCGCCTCGATGCCGGTCAGGCCCCCGCCGACGACGACCACGCGCCCGCCCGGGGCGAGTCCGCGCAGCCGGTCCCGCAGCCGGAGCGCGCCCGGTCGGCTGGCGACCTCGTCCGCGTGCTCGAACACGCCCGGTACGCCGTGGTCGTCGCGCGCGCTGCCCAGCGCGTAGACGAGCGTGTCGTACGGCAGCTCGTCGCCGCCCGCCAGGGCGACGGTCTTCGCGTCGACGTCGAGGGCGACGACGCGCGCCACGCGGAGGGCGACGCCCGTCCCCGCCAGCAGCTCGCTCAGGGGGCGCGGGCGCAGGTCCTGCCCGGTGGCCAGCTGGTGCATCCGGATCCGCTCGACGAAGTCGGGCTCGGCGTTGACCAGGGTGATCTCGACGTCGTCGCCGTGCAGGCGTCGCGCCAGCCGGCCGGCGGCGGAGGCCCCGGCGTAGCCGGCTCCGAGGATGACGATGCGGTGCTTCATGGCTCGCTCCTGTCGTGGATCGGTGGTGCCTCCTGAACTGGACGGCTCCGCGATCCCTGACAGCCGGGCGGTGTGACGCCGGTCACTCACCAGCCGCTGAGCAGCGGCTCCCCGTGCTCCGAGGCCGCCCACTGCCGCTCGGCGCGGCCGAGCTTCTCGGGGTTGACCTGCGAACGGATCGCGGCGATTCCCGCGTCCGTCACCTCCAGGCTCATCACGCCGACGAGCCGGTCGCCGACCATCGCGACCAGCGCCGGTCCGCCGTTGGCCGTCCAGGCGTAGAAGTCGGGGCTGCCACCGATGAGCGCGCGCTTGGCGTCGGCCGGCCGGAACAGCCCACGCAGGAACTGCGCGACAGCCGGGGCGCCGAAGAACGGCTTCGCGCGCGCGGGGACGTACCCGCCACCGTCGCCGACACCCATGGCATCGGCGGTCAGCAGGCGCAGCAGCGGCTCGGTCCGGCCGCTCGTCGCCGCCGCCAGGAACTCCTCGACGACCTGCCGGGCCGCGTCCTGGTCGACCTCCGTGCGGACCTTCTCCGCCGCCAGGTGCTGCTTGGCACGGTGCAGGATCTGCTGGCTGCCCGCCTCCGTGATGTCCAGCATCTCCGCGATCTCCGCGTGCGAGTAGGAGAACGCCTCGCGCAGCACGTAGACCGCGCGCTCGTTCGGGGTCAGGCGTTCCATGAGCATGAGGACCGCCGTCGAGACCGACTCCCGCTGCTCGGCCGTGTCCGCCGGGCCGAGCATCGGGTCGCCGGCGAGCAGCGGCTCCGGCAGCCACTCGCCGACGTAGACCTCGCGCCGCGCCCGGGCGGACTGCAGCTGGGTCAGGCAGAGGTTGGTCAGCGCCCGGGTCAGCCACGCAGCAGGGACCCTGACCTGCTCGCGGTCGGCGCCCTCCCACCGCAGGTACGTCTCTTGGACGACGTCCTCGGCCTCCGCCGCGGAGCCCAGCAGGCGGTAGGCGATGGCCTCGAGGCGGGGCCGGAGCGACTCGAAGACCTCGACGTCGGCTGCCCTGTCCGTGTCGTTAGCGCTCACGCCTCGACCCTACGACGTGAGCCTGACGCCGCTTCGTGAGCCTGACGCCGCTTCGTGAGCCCGACGCCGCTTCGCGAGCCTGACGCCGCATCGCGAGCCTGACGCCCTATCCGCCCCCGTCCGGAGAGCGGTTCCGGTCCTCAGTTCTGGTCGCGACGGCACCGGGCGGCCGCGCCAGAGCCCGACGGCCATGTCGGAGCCGGACGGCGGTGTCGAAGGTCGGCCGACTGTGTCAGAAGGGTGGGTCGCCGAGTGGGACGGGTGGTGGTGGGGGTGGTTGGTGGGTGGGGAGGTCGGGTGTGGTGTGGATGCGGGCGGGGTGGCGGGCGTAGGTCAGTCCGTGTCGGTCGGTCCAGGTGGAGACGCCGGTGGCGGGGTTGTAGGTGACGTTCCACCAGCCTTCGGTCTTGGCTTGGTGGTGGTGTTTGCACAACGCGTGCAGGTTCGCCTCACAGGTCTGCAGGTCGTGCACTTGCCGCTGGCCCGGCCCGTGGGTCGGGTGGAGCTGTTCAACCGCGCCGCGGTCGTGGTCGTAGGGGGTGCGGTGGTCGATCTCGCAGCGGGTGGCGGGTTGTCGGCAGCCGGGGAAGGTGCAGGTGACGTCGCGGGCTTGCACGGTCCGGGTCAGGTCCGCCCCGGGGCGGTACGACGTCGTGCCGACGGCGCAGACCTGCCCGGTGTCCGGGTCGGTCAGGACGCGGCGCCAGGTGCCGTCCTGGGCGAGCTCGCGGGCGACCTGCGCCGGGACCGGCCCGTACGAGCCGAGGAACCCTGGGGCGTCGTCCAGGCCGAGCAGGGTGGTGGCGGCCACGGAGAGTTGCACGGCGACGCGTTGCCCGTGCTTGCGGGGCAGCGGGGTGCCGTCCGGGGTGGCTTGCCGGTCCAGGATGGCGGTGAACACGTCGCTGAACGCGTCCGCCCGGCGCTGATCCACGGTGCGCTGGTCCCCGTCGRKGGTGGCGTGTCCGGCCAGGGCGTCGATCGCGGTGAACGCCGCCGTGGCTTCGGCGGCGGGTAGGTAGGCGACCAGTCGGGCCATCGCGTCGGGGGCCAGGATGAGGTCGATGCCGCGGCGGTCGCGTTCGGCGAGGCGCCGCTTCTCCACGTGGGCGGGGTTGCGGGCGATCAGGGTGGCGCGCACGTGCCGGGCCAGCTGCGGCGCCGTCAACTCCGAAGAACGCCCGATCGCGTCGTCGATCACCGCACGCACCACGCCCGGGTCCAGCCCGGTGCCGGCCTTGGTGACCTCGTCGAGGATGACGTCGATCTTGCGGGCCTCGATCGCCCCGGCCGCCCACGCGTCGCCCAGGGCCGGGTGCTGGGCGGTGCCCCAGGCGCGCAGGAACACCATCTCCGCGGCC
>NZ_JBFULZ010000107.1:0-13694 GCF_054049635.1 Cellulomonas sp. P5_C6
GGGTAGACGCGCACGTGGGTGGGTCCGGTGACCTGGGTGCCGGTGACGTTCAGGACGACGGCGGTCGCGTCCTTGGGCACGAGGGTGCCGTCGGCGACGGACAGGTCGACCCACTGGCCGGCCTTCAGGGCGCCCTTGCGGACGCCGGTGCCGTTGCGCATGTCCATCACGCGTGTGGGGGTGAGGGGCTCGAACGCGGTCGCGGCGCCCGGGCTGTAGTAGCCCGCGATGTCGGCGATGAGGTGCGTCGTGGTGGCCTCGGGGAGCAGCCGGATCGTGTGGTGGTCGGGGCCGAGCGCGACCGTGACCAGGTTCGGCTGGTCCACCCCGGGCATGACGTTGATGTTGGAGACCTTCGGCGGGGCGCCCAGCCCCTCCGGGTAGACGCGGACGTTGCCCGGCGCCGACGGGCTGACAGCCGTGACGTTGAGGACGACGGCGGTGGCGTCGGCGGGCAGGCCGAACAGGGCGACCTCGAGCGCCTTGCCCGCGGGCACCCGTCCGGCCTCCCAGGTGCCGACGCCGGTGCGGGTGTCGAGCACCCGGACCGGGTCGACCGGGGTGTACCGGTCGCCGTGCGCCGCCACCGTGAACCAGGTCCGGACCGGCACCGACTGGGTCGCGCCGCTGGTGTCGGTCAGGCCGTCGACGACCACCTCGTAGTGGGACCCGGGGCTCAGGTCGGCGGTCGGTGTCAGCTGGATCGTCTTCGTGGCGGCGTTGTAGGTGCGGTTGACGGCCACGCTCGCTCCGGCCGCGTCGACGATCCGCACGCTGGCGGGCACCGGGGTCCTGAGCGGCCGGTCGAGCGTGACGGACACGACCTGGCGCGCCGCGGCACCCGACGTGTGCGGCGCGGGGGTCACGGCGCGGACCCAGGCCTGGCCCTCCGTGTCGGAGAGCTCTCGCTGGACCGAGACCACGAGGTACAGCCCCGAGGTGACGACGTCGAGGTCGCCGTCGCCGTCCAGGTCGGCCGGTGCGATCCCGGGATGTCCGAAGAAGGCGACGATGTCGGGCAGGTCGGAGCCGGACGGAGCGCCGAGGGTCCCGCCGGCCTGCTGCCGCAGCACGCTGAGGTGTCCCATGCTGGTGGACGCGTCCCCAAGGGCGACGACGTCCTGCAGGCCGTCGCCGTCCATGTCGGCGATGCGGACCACCCACGCCCCCCTGTCGAGCGGGTAGACGACCTTCGGGTCGAAGGTGCCGTCGCCGCGTCCTGGGATGACCTCGACCCCGTCGAGGCTGAGGTTGACGATGTCGGCGCGCCCGTCGCCGGTGACGTCGCCGATCGCGAACCTGAGCAGGTCCGGGCCGACGGGCGCCCCGACGGACGCGCCGAGGTCGGCGTCGAGGTGGAGCGTGTCGTCGACGACGATGTCGACGTGGGTGTCGCCGTCCAGGAAGCCGGCGTCGACGTGGTCCCCGGTGCCGAAGTCCCCCGGCTGCACGGTGAACGTGCCGGTCCCGTTGTTGAGCGCGAGCAGGATGGGCTAGCCCGTGATCACGAGGTCGCGGTCGCCGTCGCCGTCGGCGTCGATCGGGATCGTGTCCCATGCCCCGGTGTCGGCGATCAGCCCGTGGGCGGTGAGGACGCCGCCGGCCTGCGTGAACACGCCGACGCCGTTCACGGTGGTGACGAGGACGTCGAGGTCCCCGTCGCCGTCGACGTCGGCGGTGGACAGCCCCGTCACGGTGAGGCCGTACCCGGCGGGGATCGCGACCTCGACCGGGCTGGCCAGCGTCCCGTCGCCGTTGCCTCTCTGGAGCCGGAAGAACGCCTCGTCGTAGTCGCTGGTGACGACGTCGGCGATGCCGTCACCGGTCAGGTCACCGGCTGCGGCCGACGACGCCCACTCGGGGTCCTCGTACTGGGTGGACGTGAACGTGGCCGGCCCGGAATCCGGGAACAGCATGACCCGGTAGGACTGGTCGCTGGCGGACGGGTTGGCGTTGGAGATGCCGATGAGCACGTCGCCACCCGCGGTCATGGGGAACACGGCCTTCTCGGTGGCGGCCGGTTTCGCGACGCTCGCGGTGCGGAGCACGGTGCCCGTCGGCGAGCGCACCTCGACGGCGAGGTCCAGCACCTGCGCGCCGGTCGGCGCGGCAAGGATGTCGGCCTCGACCCGGTACCAACCCGCCGACCCGATGGTCGCCCGGTACCAGTCGACGTCGCCCTCGGGCGCGATGGTGCCGACCGACTGCGGGGCGAGCGCGCCGGCCGTCGCGGGGGTGTCGTTGTCCACGCCGTCGCCCGGCATCCGGTCGAACGGGACCGCCACCGCGGCCGGCACCGGGTCCGCGGTCGTGACGGCCGACGCCGCGTCCAGGACGCCGAACCCGTAGTACGGGTCCGTGCCACGGGGCCCGGCGTCGCGGGCCGTGGTCTCGAGCCGCTCCTCGACCTTGGCGGGTGTCATCGTCGCGTGCGCCCGCACGAGGGCGGCGGCGCCGGCGACGAAGGGCGCGGAGAACGAGGTGCCGGACCGGTAGACGTACCCGCCCGACGCGGAGGGCCCGACGATGGACTCGCCCGGCGCCGCGATCGAGACCCAGTCGCCCCAGCTGGAGAACGCAGCGAGCGAGCCGTCGTCGTCGGTCGCCGAGACCGCGAGCAGCCCAGCGATCTGAGGGGCGTACGCGGCCGGGTACTGCGCCTGCTGCGAGTGGCCGTTCCCGGCGGCGGCCACGACGACGGCGCCGGCAGCGACGGCCGCACTGATCGCGTCGCGCAGGATCGGGGACGGTTCCGTCCCGCCGAGCGAGAGGTTGATGACCCCGGCGCCGTGGCCGGCGGCCCAGGCGATGCCGTTCGCGATGGTGGAGTCGTCGCCGACACCGGTGGCATCGAGCACCCGCACGGGCAGGATCTTGGCGTCGTACGCGGCGCCGACGGCCCCGGCGCCGTTGTTGCCACGCGCCGCGGCGACGCCGGCGACCAGGGTCCCGTGGCCGTTCGGGTCAGCGGCGCTCGCGTCGCCGTCGACGAAGTCGTACCCCGGCAGCAGCGCCAGGTCCTCGTGCGGGCTCACGCCCGTGTCGAGCACGGCGATCGTGATCCCCGACCCGGTGGACGCGTCCCAGGCGCGCGGCAGCCGGAGCGTGTCGAGGTACGGCCAGATGTCGCTGATCAGGGGGTCGTTGGTCCACGCATAGGCGTGCCGGACGTGGTCCAGCTGCACCTCGGCGACGCGCGGGTCGCTGTCGAGCCGGGCGACGACGTCGACGGGGTCCTCGTCGCCGACCGCGACCTGCACGTAGGGGGTGCCGTCGACGTCGCCCTCGCTGCTGCCGCCGACGGCCTCGAGGGCGGACCGCTGCTGGGCGCCGGTCGTGCTGGGGGCGAACTTCACCAGCACGTGGTCGGGGTCGTACGTCGCGCCGCCGACCTCGGGGAACGTCGCCTCGGGCACGGGACCGCGGTCGTCCGGACGCTCGCCGGTGGTGGGGTCGGGGGCCGTGGCTGTGGGCGTCGCGGGGGCGGCGACTGCCGGGGCGAGGCCGCCGGCGGTCAGGGCGAGACCGACGCCGAGTGCCGTCGCGGCGCTGATGATGCGGCGGTTCATGACCTGCCCCCGGTGTCCCAGACGACGACCGTGCCTCGAACGGTTGCTCGGGGTCGCGGTCGACGTGCTCGGAGCCTAGGTGCAGCGACGGGGCGGCGGGGGCGATTTCCGCACGATCACGCCGTCGCGCGCTCGTTCCGTCGCGCGATCTCGAGGGCGAGCAGCGCGATGCCGGCCGCGCCGAGGGCCGCGGCGAGACGCTCGAGCAGGCCGCCGACGGGCGAGGTCGAGAACGCCCCGGCCGCGACGAAGACCACGAGCACCGCGATCGTGAACCAGCGGGTCGGTCTCGCCCGACCCTGCCAGTCGACCGTGTTGTGCATCGCGGCGGCGAGGAAGAAGCCGGCGCCCACGAGGAACGTGAAGCCGGCCGTGGTCAGGACCGTGTCGAGCGTCCCACCGAGGTTCGCGGTCTGGGCGCTCGCGCTGCAGCCGGCGTCGGCGATCCGGCACGCGAGGCGCTCGAACGGGGTCAGCAGGTCTCCGAGGCCATAGACCGAGAGCGCCAGCAGGATCGAACCGACCCGCGCGGACCAGCCACCGGCCCGCAGCGACGGCCAGACGCAGAGCCACGCGAAGACGATCGTCACGGCCCCGGTCAGCGTCAGCACGACGACGAGGAACCAGGCGTGCGGCGCCGTGACCGCGTACATGTCGCTGATCGAGTGCGCGAGGACGCTGTAGCCGGCGCCCTGCCACGCCGCCGCGACCAGCCAGGACGCGACGAAGACGACCTGCGCGGCGACGGTGACCAGTGCCCAGGTGCGCCTGGTCGAGCGGGCCGCCGCGTCGTCGTCCATGTCGGAACGGTAGCGACGACGGTCGATCGCCGGGGGTGGACGGTCGTCCGGATTGACCCGTTCGGGCGACGACTCCCGGCCGCGCTGTCGCTACCGTGACCCCGACGGTCGGCTGCAGGGGTGCAGGGTCCCGACACCATCACCGGGAGCCCACGTGCTGCGCCGACGCCACATCCTGCGGTTCGCCGCGCCCCTCACGCTCGCGCTGCTGGTCGCGCTGGGCGCTCCCGCGCAGGCTGCGCCGGAGCCCTCCCCCGCGGACCCGTCGCCGGACGTGCACACGACGCCGTTCAGCGCGGCCCCGGAGCACGCGCCCCGCACGGCGCCGCCGCTGCCCGAGCTCCCGACCCCGGCCGCACCCGAGGAGGCCGGGTACGCCCCGGACCACGTGCTGGTCCGGTTCGCGACGACGGCATCGCCGAGCCAGCAGCGCTCGTCGCTGTCCGCGCTGGGCACCCAGGTCGAGGACGTCGTCGACGGCACGGGCTGGGTGCAGGTCGACGTCGGCGACCAGGACCCGACGGCCGTCGTGGCGAAGCTGGACGCCGACCCGCAGGTCGCCGACGTCCAGCTGGACCACGTGCGGCACGCCTTCGCGGTCCCGAACGACCCGTACGTCCAGTCGGTGCCCTACTTCGACCTGCTGCGCCTGCCGCGGGCCTGGGACACCAGCACGGGCACGGGCACGGTCGTCGCCGTGCTGGACACGGGCGTCTTCGGCACGCACCCGGAGCTCGCCGGCTCGGTGCTCGCGGGCACGGACCTGATCGGGAACGACTCGGACCCCGAGGACGTCGCCGGGCACGGCACCCTGGTCGCCGGCGTCATCGCCGCGCACGCGAACAACGCCGACGGTGCGGCCGGTGCCGCCTACGGCGCGAAGATCCTGCCGGTCAAGGTCCTCGACGACACCGGATCGGGCACCGACTCGACGGTGGCGGCGGGGATCACCTGGGCCACCGCGCACGGCGCCGACGTCATCAACCTCTCGCTCGGCGGTCCCGACCCCGCGCCCGTCGTGCTCACCGCCATCCAGGGTGCCGTCGCCGCGGGCGTCGTCGTCGTCGCGGCGGCARGCAACGAGGGCACGGACGCCCCGATGTACCCGGCCGCCTACGCTCCGCAGGTCGACGGGCTGCTCGCGGTGTCGGCCACCGACGACTACGGCTCGCTCACGGACTTCAGCAGCTGGGGCGACTGGGTCACCCTGGCGGCGCCGGGCTACCAGGTGGTCGGTCCGTCGGCGAACGGCTGGTACACGACCGGCACCGGCACCTCGTTCGCCGCACCGTTCGTCAGCGGCGCGGCCGCGCTGGTGGTCGCGCACTCCCCGGCGTTGACCCCGGCCGCGGTGGAGCAGCGGCTGGTCTCCACGGCCGCCGACGCCGGCCCGCGCGGGATCGACCCGTACTACGGCCGCGGGGTGCTCGACGCGGCCGCCGCCGTGACGGCGGCCGACGCCTTCCCGGCCGCGCCGGGCGTGCCGCTGGACCGCGCGCCCACGGACCCGGGCGGCTCCGATGACACCCGGGCGACCGCGCGGTCGCTGCCGGGCGGCGGGAGCACCGCGACGCTCAGCCCCGAGGGCGACGTCGACTGGTACCGCGTCGACGCCCCGTCCGCCGGCTGGTACGTCGTGCAGGTCGACATCACGCCGACGCCCGGTGTGGGGGTGCAGCTGGTCGCCGACGTCGAGGTCCGGAACGCGGCGGGCGACATCGTCGCCTCCGCCAGCACCGGGGGCAACCCGACGGCCCAGGCGTTCGTCCCCGTCCCCGCGGCGGGCACCTTCTACGTCGAGATCTCCGAGGCCGACGGCGCGATCTCGACCGACACCTACACGATCACGGCCGCGCCCGGGACGGCTCCGCCGTTCACCAGGACCCACCAGTCGACCCCACCGGACACGTACGACGGTCCGATCGCGGTGGGTGAGGTCACGGGCGACGGGCGGGCCGACGCCGTGAGCGCACCGCTGCAGGGCTCCGCGCTCGACGTCTACGCCGGGCAGGCGGGCGGCACCGTCGCGGCACCGACGCTCGTCGCGCTCCCGAGCGGGACCTTCAACGGGTCGGGCATCGCCGGTGTCGACGTCAACGGCGACGGCCGCATGGACGTGGTCGCGGCCACGACGACCGGCGTCCAGGTGTTCACGCAGCCGCCGGCCGGCGGTCTGGTCGCCGGGACGTCCCTCGCGTTCGCGGACGCGCAGAAGGTCGTCGCTGCCGACATCGACGGCGACGGCGACCAGGACCTCGTGCTCTCCAGCTGGACAGCGGGTGGCGCACAGGTGGCGAAGAACAACGGCACCGGGACGTTCACGCTGGGCGCGGTCGTCCCGTCGTCCATCTGGATCGCGGTCGGCGACGTCACCCGCGACGGGCGGCCCGACATCGTCGACGTCTCCCAGTACTTCGCCCAGAAGGCGGACGGCACGTTTGCCAACCCGGTCGCGCTGCCCAGCACGGGGTTCGGCCTCTGGCGCACGCTCGCGATCGCCGACGTCACCGGCGACGGGTTCGCGGACGTGATCCGGCCGAGCGCGTCCAACAACGGTCTTGTCCAGGTGGACTCGCTGCAGGCGAACCAGACCTTCGCCGCCTCCCACGCCTACCCGGCGTACGAGATCCCCGACGTGATCGCGACGGGCGACGTGACCGGCGACGGCAGGACCGACGTGGTCGTGACGAACAGCGGGTGGCTGGGCATCACCGTTCTCCCGCAGAAGAGCGACGGGACGCTCGGCGCGCCGATCACCTTCGGCGCGGGCAACTACGTGTCCTGGTACCAGCCGGACGGCCTCAAGGTCGGCGACGTCGACGGCGACGGGCACAACGACCTGGTGCTCTCGGACAACGGGATGTCGGTCTTCCGGCAGAACTCGCTCAGCCAGGCTCCGCTCGGGCACGGGTGGCTCAAGGGCGTGACGCCGGCGACCAACAGCGCCGGCGGGGCGGTGCGTCCGACGGTGACGGTGGCCCTGGAGCGGGCGTTGAAGGCCGGGTCGGCGAGCGCGCAGACGGTGCGGCTGATCGACGGTGCGACGGGTGCGGCGGTGCCGGCGTCGGTGACGTACACCGCGGGGACGAAGACGATCAGCCTGACCCCTTCGGCCGACCTGTCCCCGGGCAGCCACTACGAGGTGATCGTGTCGGGTCTGACCGACTCGGCGGACGTGCCGCAGGACGAGCCGATCCGGTCGTTCTTCACGGTGGCAGCGAACGGGTCGCGGTTCACGCCGATCGACCCGGTGCGCATCTTCGACAGCCGCGACTACGGGTCCCCGATCGACTCGGGTGAGCAGCTGGTGCTGGACCTGAGCGGCCTGGCCGCCGCGGGTGGCACCGCGGTGGTGCTGAACGTGACCGCGACCGGGGTGGCCCGGCAGGGCAACGTGCGGGTGTACCCGACCCCGGCCAACGGGGTGCCGCCCACGGTGTCGAACCTGAACGTGGTCCCGGGCGTGGACCAGCCGAACCTGGTCACGGTCGCCCTGGGCGCCGACGGCACGATCACCCTGCTCCCTGAGGCGACCTCGACGCACCTGATCGTGGACGTCTCCGGGTACTACTCGGCCGGTGGGGCGGCGGCGTTCGAGCCGTTGGCGCCGGTGCGGGTGATGGACCTGCGCTACGGCACCGGCGGTGTCCCGAAGGGACGGCTGGCCGCGGGCGCGCACCTGGACCTGCAGGTCACCGGGCGCAACGGGGTCCCCGCCGACGCGGTGGCCGTGGTGCTGAACGTGACGGGCACGCAGACGGCCGCGCCGACGCACGTACGGGTCTACCCGACGCCGGGTTCGGCTGAACCGCAAGGCGGTCCGGACGTGTCGAACCTGAACCTGCGCGCCGGGCGCGACCAGCCGAACCTGGTGACGGTCAAGGTCGGTGACGGTGGCCGGATCCGGTTCGACGCCCCCGTCGCGGCGACCTACCTGCTGGCCGACCTGGCGGGCTACTACACGGCCACGGGGGACAACGGGTTTGTCCCGTTGACCCCGGCCCGCATCGCCGACACCCGGATCTCGCAGGGCTTCACCGGGCTGATGAAGGCCGGCAAGGTGCAGGACCTGCAGGTCACCGGCGTGGCCGGGGTCCCCGCGGACGCGACCGCGGCGGTGCTGAACGTGACCGGGTCGCGGCCCCGCGACGTCACGCACATCCGGGTCTTCCCGACCACGGTGCCCGCGACGCTGCCCGACATCTCCAGCCTGAACCTGGTGCCCGGCCGCGACGAGGCCAACATGGTCATCGCGCGCACGGGGGCCGGTGGGAAGGTCTCGTTCTTCACCTTCACCGCGGACACCGACCTGATCGTCGACGTGTCGGGCTACTTCCGGAAGTGAGGACCACCGACTTCGGGTGGCGGGGCGGCGACCCGTCACCCGAAGTCGATCATCCCCCAGGTGACGACCCAGCCTCCGTCGGCTCCGGGAGTCACGTCGACGACCACGCCGTAGCCCATCTCGGCGCCGGCAGCCTCCTCGACGTCGACGAGGCAGGCCAGGCCGTCCGGRCTCGCGCTGTCGACGACGTCGCAGTCCGGGTCGCTCGACGGTGTCAGGTCGGCGAGCGCATCCGGGTCGTCCGGCGAGCCGGTCAGCGTCGTGATCGTCGCCGCGTCGCGGGTCCGCCATGCGGCCAGGAACTGGTCGACGGTCGCGCGTCGAGGGTCGTCGGACGTGGCGCTGGGCTGCGCCGACGCGGTGACGTTCGCGTCGAGGGTCGCGGTCGCTGTCGCGGTCGGGCTCGGCGTCGCGCGCACGGTCGGCGAGGTGGTGGGCGTCGCCGCGTCCACGGGCGGGTCCGTACCGGCGACGCACCCGGCGAGGAGCACCACGGTCGCGACCCCGACGAGCAGGGGCGACGCACCGGACCTGACGGACTCGCGCACGGTCAGCGGCACGACTGCTCCCTCCTCGACGTGTGCGCGCAAGGTATCGCGACAGTCGTTCTGCGAGGGGGACTTCTGGGAGCGGGTGACGAGAATCGAACTCGCGCTATCAGCTTGGGAAGCTGAAGTTCTGCCACTGAACTACACCCGCGTGACCGACAGGATCGGTCCGGCAGAGAGYATACCCGGCTGGATCGGTGCCGCGAACTCCACCCGGACAGTGCGGACACCCGCCACACTGGCCGCACCCCAGCAGCGGAGGTAGACGGTGGCGGAGTCCCGCTCGATGGTCCCGGCGACACTGCGCGGCTACCGCAGGTCGTGGCTCGCGCCGGACGTCGTCGCGGGGGTGACGTTGGCCGCCGTCGCGATCCCCGAGACGATGGGCTACACCTCGATCGCGCAGACGCCCGTGGTCACCGGCATCTACACGCTCATCTTCCCGACGCTCGTCTTCGCCCTGCTCGGCTCGTCGCGCCTGCTCGTCGTCGGTGCGGACTCCGCGACCGCGGCGATCCTGGCGGCCGGCCTGGCGGGACTCGGGATCGCCGGGCTGGAGCCGAGCACGGCGGAGTGGCTGGCGTGGACGAGCCTCGTGGCGATCGTCTGCGGCGTGCTGCTGGTGCTGGCGCGGCTGCTGCGGCTCGGGTTCCTCGGTGACTTCCTCAGCTCCGCGGTGCTGGTCGGGTTCCTCACCGGCGTGGGCATCCAGGTGTTCACGGGGCAGCTGCCGGAGATGCTCGGCATCCCCAAGGGCACCGGCAACTGGTTCGCGCAGCAGTGGTACACGATCACGCACCTCGGTGATGCCGACCCGTGGACCGTCGCCTTCGCCGTCGGGACGCTGGTCATCATCGTCGGCTGCAAGAGGTTCGCGCCCCGGGTGCCGGGGGCGGTGATCGCCGTGATCGCGTCGATCGTCCTGTCGGGCAGCCTCGACGCGACCTCGCACGGCGTCGACGTGATCGGCGCGGTCCAGGGCGGCTTCCCGCCGATCGGGCTGCCCAGCGGCCTCGACTGGGGCGACGTGCCCAAGGTGATCGGTATCGCGTTCTCGTGCTTCGTGCTGATCATCGCGCAGAGCGCCGCGACGTCCCGCAGCTTCGCGATGAAGCACGACCAGCGCGTCGACGTGAACCGCGACATCGTCGGGCTGAGCGGCGCGAACCTCGCCGCCGGGCTCAGCGGCACGTTCGTCGTCAACGGCAGCCCCACCAAGACCCAGATCCTCGACGAGCAGCACGGCCGCACGCAGGTGGCCAACATGACGATGTCGCTGGTCGCGCTGGCGGTCGTGCTCTTCCTCACCGGGCTGCTCACCGACATGCCGAAGGCCGTGCTGGCCGCGATCGTGTTCCTCATCGGGATCGGGCTCATCGACGTCGCCGGCCTGCGGCGGATCAGGGCGGCCCGGGTGAGCGAGTTCGTGATCGCCCTGCTCACCGCCGTCGTCGTCTTCTCGGTCGGGGTCGAGGAGGGCATCGTCCTGGCGGTCGCGCTCTCGATCCTGGAGATCATCCGGCGGGCGTACTCGCCCAAGGGCTTCCTGGTCGGCGTCAACAAGGAGGGCGTCCCCTCGTACACGCCGGCCGCCCCCGGGGCGCAGAGCCTGCCCGGGCTGCTGGTGTTCCGGTACGACGCCGAGCTGTTCTACGCCAACGCCAACCGGTTCTCCGACGACGTGCAGGCACTGATCGCCGGCGCGCCCGACAAGGTCCGCTGGCTGGTGCTCGACTGCTCCTCGCTCACCGACGTCGACTACTCCGCGAGCCTCGCCCTGGCCGGCCTGATCACGGCGGTGCACGCCGACCACGGGGTCTTCGCGCTCGCCTCGCCCGATCCCGCGCTGCTGGACGACCTCCGGCGATACGGCACGCTCGAGGGCTTCGACAACGCGCACGTCTTCCCGACGGTCGAGGCGGCCGTGCTGGCGTTCGTGGCGTCCCAGAAGGCCTGACCACTACTTCCGGAAGTACCCCGAGACGTCGACGATCAGGTCGACGTCCGCCGTCGCCGCGTAGAACGACACCCGCCCGGAGTCGCCCAGCCGGACGATCGCCAGGTTGGCCTCGTCGCGCCCGGGCACCAGGTTCACGGTGGAGATGTCCGGCAGGGTGGCCGGGACGGTCGTCGGGAAGGCCCGGACGTGCGTGACGCCGCGGGGCTGCGAGCCGGTGATGTTGAGGACGGCGGCCGTCGCCGTCGAGGGGACGCCCGAGACCCCGCCGACCTTGAGCGGGGACGCGACGCCCGAGCGCAGCAGGGGGATGCCCAGGCTGCTGCGGGTGTCGGCGATGCGCGTGGGGGTCAGCGGGACGAACCCGTTGTCGCCGGTCGCCGTGTAGTAGCCGGCGAGGTCGGCCAGCAGGTACGCGGCGGCGGTGTGGATGTAGAACCGCACGCGGCCGCCGTCGCCAAGGCGGACCGTGACGAGGTTGGGCTGGTCGCGGCCCGGCGAGAGGTTGAGGTTGGAGATGTCGGGCGGCGTCTGGTCCTCGCCGGCGCCCGGGGACGGGTAGACCCGGACGTGGGTCAGGCCGGTGACGCCCGTGCCGGTGACGTTGAGGACGACGGCGCTGGCGTCGGCGGGCACGCCGCCCTTGCCGGCGACCTGCAGGTCCACCCAGTGGCCGGGCTGCAGGCGGCCGGCGGGGACGCCGCCGGTGCCGTCGCGCAGGTCGAGCAGCCGCACGGGGGCGACGGGCTCGAACGCGGTGCCGCCGCCGGGGCTGTAGTAGCCGGCGAGGTCGGCGATCAGGTGTGTCGTGGTGGCCTCGGCCAGCAGCGTGACGGACCCGTCGGCACCCAGGCCCACGGTCACCAGGTTCGGCTGGTCGACGCCCGGCATGACGTTGAGGTTGGAGACCTTGGGTGCGCCGCCGCTCCCGCTCGGCGTCGGGTACACGCGGATGTTGCCCTGCGTGCTGGGGGCCGACGCCGTGACGTTGAGGACGACCGCGGTGGTCCCCGCGGGGACGTCGTCGGACAGGTCGAGCCGCACGGGCTTGCCGGAGGCGACGCGGGCGGCCGTGGGGACGCCGAGCGCGATGCGGGTGTCCAGCACGCGCAGCGGGTCCATCGGCGTGAACCGGTCGCCGTGCGCCGCCGCCGTGAACCAGGTGCGCAGCGGGGTGTCCTGCACGAACCCGTCGGCGTCGGTGACCCCGCGGACGATGACCTCGTAGTGTCCGCCAGGGCTGAGGTCCGCGGTCGGCGTGATGCTCAGGGTCCTCGTCGCTGCGTCGTACGCGCGGACCGTGCTGACGGTCGCGCCGGTCTGCCCGTCGCGCAGCCGGACGGTCTGCGCGGTGAGCGACGCGGGCGACAGCGGCCGACCCGCCACGACCTTGACCGTCGGACGCAGCGCGGCGCCCGAGGAGTGCGGGGTCGGGGTGACGTCGTCGAACCAGCCGTGCTCGGCGCCGACGGGCGTCAACGAGAGGTGGTGCAGGACGACGACCGTGTGGTCGGCGTACACCCCGTTCGGCGTCTGGACCACGTCGAGCAGCCCGTCGCCGTCGAGGTCCGCCAGCCGGAACGCGCCCTCCTGGAACCAGGGCTGCGACGTGAGGGGGGCGACCACCTCGGGGGTGTCGAAGGTGCCGTCGGGCAGCTGGCGCAGCAGCGAGACGGTGCTCCACCCCTGGTTGGCGACGAGGGCGTCCGTCCGCCCGTCGCCGTCGATGTCACCGAGTGCCACGGGGGACGCGTTGCTGCCGGCCCACACCTTGCGCTGGGTGCCGAAGCCGGCCGTCGTGAGCTTGGGCTCGACATAGAGCCAGCCGGTGCCGTCGGTGCGCACGACGTCGGGCCGACCGTCCCCGGTGACGTCGCCGACGGCCACGCCGTTCGTCGTCGCGAGGTAGGGGAGCGCGGTCGGACCGGCGAAGGTGCCGCCCGCGGCCTGCGCGAACACGTCCGACGCCGTGACGATGTCCGGGCGACCGTCGCCGGTGGCGTCCCCGACCGTCAGCCGGGCCAGGCCGGTGGGGACGGCCGCGCCGAGCGTGAAGACGCCGGCGCCGTTGTTGACGGCGACATGGGTGGAGTCGTCCGCGAAGCCGGTCAGCACCAGGTCGGTGTCGCCGTCGCCGTCCATGTCCGCGGCGACCAGCAGCGACCCGCCGGTCGTCGACGTCGTGGGGATCACGGCGCCGGGCGTCAGCGAGCCGGCGTCCTGGAGGAAGAGCTGGTAGCCGGTGCGGACGGCCACGACTACATCGAGGTCGTGGTCGCCGTCGACGTCGGCGGTCGCGATGCCGTTGCCCGTGGCGGTGGTCACCGCGACCTCCTCCGGCGGGGCCAGGCTGCCCGCGCCGTCGCCGTCGCCCGGGTAGACGGCGAACGACGCCCCCGGGGACGTGGTGACCACGTCGACGACGCCGTCGCCGGTGACGTCGCCGACCGCCATCGTGCGCGTGTCGGCAGCGCC